>DPKX01000100.1 GCA_003542295.1 Candidatus Atribacter hydrocarboniphilus | reverse complement strand
GCTCATGATAGAGAGGTATTAACTAACTATCCGGGAGAACTGATCCAACACGATTCCTCTCATCACCTGTTTGCCCCTTAGCCCAAGTTCGCCAAAATAAGGGCGAAAAGAGCAAAAACAGATAGATTTTAAGGAAGTTCATTTAGTTTTTCGTTGGGACAAGAGCGGGCAGATGGCAGGAGAGGTCAATGTAGTGACACACACAATAAATTATCTCTTGACAGGGTATTGACCTTATGTTACCATAAATTATGTTTATAAAGAAAGTAAAAAAGCGGAACGGGAAAACGGAGAAGGTATACCAATATCTGCATCTTGTAGAGAGTGTGAGGACCAAAAACGGTCCCCGTCAGCGTTTGGTACTCAATTTAGGAAACCTGAATATTCATCCCTCGCAATATAAAGCTCTTACCAGAAGAATCGAGGATATTTTAACCGGGCAGAGAAGTTTTATAACCTTAGATAAAGAGATTGAAAAATATGCCAGGGACATGGCAAATACCATATTCAAAAAAAGGGCCAGAGAAATAGAGTCGCCGATTGAATCCGAGTATCAAATGGTAAACGTTAATTCCCTGGAGATAGAAAGGCCCAGAAGTCTTGGTCCTGAATATTTGTGTCATAGTATCTGGAGAGACTTGGAGATGGATAAATTTCTCCTAGAGAAAGGGATTTCAGAAAAAGTCCTACCGGTGATGGAGGCGCTTGTAGCAGGGCGGCTCATCGATCCCGGCAGTGAAAGGTATACTCGTCAATGGGCCGGGAAACGTTCGGCGATATATGAATTAATCGGTGATCCGCTAAGGGGGTCACTAAACTCGTATTATCGAGCAGGAGATAAACTTTACTCGCTGAAAGAGGGTTTGGAAAAGCATTTATCAGTGAGTGAACGAAATCTTTTTTCCTTATCCGAAAAGATGGTGTTTATTGATTTAACCAACACTTACTTTGAAGGACACTCGGCTAAGAATCGAAAAGCTAAAAGGGGACATTCCAAAGAAGGCAGGAAAGATTGTCCATTGGTGACGCTGGGATTAATTATAGACGAGCTGGGGTTTGCCAAATACAGTCAGCTCTTTCCGGGGAATCAGGCCGAAGGAGAAACCTTAGCCGGAATGATAAACAGTATGAAACGGAACCTTCCTTTTTCGGCCAAAGACCGCACCATTGTAATTGACGCCGGTATAGCGACGGCTCTCAACCTAAAATGGCTGAAGGAGAATAATTATCATTATATTGCGGTAAACCGCGGCAAAGCTCCGCTTGACCTAGATTACACCCAGAAAGCCCAACCTGTAACGAATCTTGATCTGCTTACTAAAAAAATCATCTGGAAGAAGAAAAACTTATACGAAAAAGAAATCGAACAGGAAGGAAGCTACCTTCTCAGAACCGACCGATTTGATTTAAGTAACGCTGAGATATGGAAGACACACCTAATGCTGAATCAAATAGAAAGTGCCTTTAAAAGTATGAAATCATTCCTCGGTTTAAGACCGAATTTTCATCAAAAAGAAAGCCGCGTGGATACGCACCTGTTTATTTCAGTTTTAGCCTATCATATTTTGCATATAATTGAATACCGCTTACGGCAGAAGGGTGATTGCCGGAGCTGGGCGACTATACGAAACATATTGAAAACACATGAGCGCTCCACCATCTGTTATCAAACAAAAGACGAAACCGAGCAAGTTCATCAGCAGTTTGTCCGCGTCAGTTCAGGACTGGAGCCGGAACATCTGGAAATTTACAGAAAGCTCAAACTATCAGGCAATCCTCTGCCCCGAAAAAGAATGGAAGGAAAAATAATAGGAAAATCCATCAATCAGTAGTGACCACACTTTTTCGAAATTGCTTGTATAGTAAGGAACTTTTTAAAAATTTGGTGAACTGGGGTTAACTTTTTTCCCAAAAATATGAAAAAAATTCCAAAAAAATGCTTGACAGCTTGGGGGGGTGATATACTATAAATCAAGATTTTGGAAAAACTAAACTATTACGAATAAAGGGTATCTAAAAAAGCTAGAAAGGAAGTAAAAAATGGTTAAAAATGTTTTCTTAAACGATTTTTGTGCTAAAACTGCAAAAGTGAAATATGCCAGTACTAAAAAAGCAATTGCTATTTCCAAAGAAGATCCGGGCGAGCTTTATCCGGATTTTGATTTTTTTGTCGAGCTTCTTAACAATGAAAATCAAATTATCAAATGGACGGCAATTCAAGTCATCGGAAATTTATCAAAAGTAGATAAAAAGAAAAAGGTAGATAAACTATTGCCGAAACTGATTAGCTTTTTAAACTGTGGGAAGATGATTACTGCTAATAATACTATTTTAGCCCTTTCTGAAATTGCCTTAAATAGTCCTGAATATCAAGAAATGATATTCAAAGAAATTATTAAAGTTGAGCATTACAATTATGACACTCCGGAATGTCGGAATGTAGCACTTGGTAAAGTTGTTTTGGCCTTGGGTAAATTCAAGGATAAAATAAAGGACCAAAAAGATATTCTTGAGTTTTTAGAGAGGCAAACGAACAATACCCGAGTCTCTGTTAAAAA
>DPKX01000145.1 GCA_003542295.1 Candidatus Atribacter hydrocarboniphilus | reverse complement strand
CTTCATTGATTTCTTTAAATTTTTCAATTGTATCTTTGTTCCCAGGGTTAGCATCAGGATGGTATTGCCTTGCCAGTTTTCGATAGGATTTCTTAATCTCTTCTAAGGAGGCGTTACGATTCACTCCTAAAACTTCGTAATAATCCCTTTTCATGCTCAAATCACCTTTATATATTTCAAGATTAGTCGGAGAAGAATACGATTACTTTATATCAATTTTGTAAAAAAATCAAAGAAGTTCAAATAATTAACGGTATTGAAGTTCAATGGGGAGATTGAATAAAAGAAAATCCTTAGGCCAGACTATTATTGACCTAAGGATTTTCCATCATTTACTTCTGATCATGGTCAACAACTTTATAATCGGCATCAACGACATTATCATTTTCCTTATTCGAGTCCGAACCTGTTTCAGCTTTGGCTCCCGCTGCTTCACCTGGACCCGGTTGGCTGGAGGTCTGTCGATAGAGCTCTTGAGCTAAAGCATGAGACGTTGATTGGAGTTCATCAATTTTACGTCGAATATCAGCGACGTCATCACCTTTCATGGCTTCCTTGAGATCATTCAAAGCAGCTTCTGCTTTACTCTTCGTTTCAGGCGACAACTTGCTTTCTGATTCTTTTAAGGTTTTTTCTACCGAATAGGTCAGGTTCTCTGCTTGGTTTTTTAATTCAATCTCTTCTCTCTTTTTCTTGTCTTCTTCGGCATGAAGTTCTGACTCTCGCAACATACGTTCAATATCATCCTTGGATAAACCACTAGAAGCCTTTATGGTAATGGCTTGTTCTTTATTGGTTGCCAAGTCTTTGGCCGACACATGAAGAATTCCATCGGCATCGATATCAAACTTGACTTCAACCTGAGGAATTCCCCGCGGTGCCGGTGGAATTCCAGAAAGTTGGAATCTTCCTAGAGAATTGTTATCTTTTGCCAACGGCCTTTCTCCCTGAAGTACCTGAATCTCAACCGTTGTTTGATTATCAGCAGCTGTGGTAAAGACCTGACTCTTCGAAACCGGTACGGTCGTATTCCGATCAATGATACGGGTAAAAACTCCTCCCAACGTTTCTATCCCTAATGAAAGTGGGGTAACGTCTAATAGAAGGACGTCTTTCACTTCTCCCTTTAGAACTCCAGCTTGAATAGCTGCTCCATCAGCAACGACCTCATCGGGGTTAACTCCGCGTTTTGGTTCTTTCTGAAATATCTTTTTAACGACTTCTTCTACCTTTGGCATTCGGGTCATACCACCAACCAGAATGACTGAATCAATTTCTTCTGGTTTCAGACCAGCATCTTTCATCGCCCTTTCGCAAGGTTCAAAGGTACGTTCAATAAGATCTGCGGTTAATTGCTCTAATTTTGCTCTGGTTAAAGTCATTACTAAATGACGAGGCCCGGAAGCATCAGCAGTGATAAAGGGTAAATTCACCTCGGTCTGGAGCGAACCGGATAATTCAATTTTGGCTTTTTCTGCCGCTTCTTTTAAACGCTGAAGCGCCATTTGATCTCCTCGAAGATCAATACCCTGGTCTTTTCGAAATTCTTCGATAATGTAATCCATTACTCTTCGGTCAAAATCGTCACCACCAAGGAATGTATCTCCAGAGGTGGATTTTACTTCAAATACTCCTTCACCAATTTCAAGAATTGAAATATCAAAAGTTCCACCACCTAAATCATATACTGCTATGACTTCTTCTTTTCCTTTTCCCAAGCCATAAGCCAAAGAAGCTGCAGTCGGTTCGTTAATGATTCTCTTTACTTCAAGCCCGGCAATTTTACCGGCATCCTTGGTTGCCTGACGCTGGTTATCATTAAAGTACGCCGGCACAGTGATAACCGCTTCGGTTATTTTTTCTCCTAAGAATTCCTCGGCATCTTCTTTCATTTTCTTTAATATCATGGCTGATATTTCGGGAGGAGTGTATGCTCGATCTCCGACTTTTACAGCAGCTTCCCCATGCTTTCCTGGTACAATTTCATAGGGGAGCACTTTACGCGCCTTTTCAACTTCTGGATCATCATAACGTCTACCCATTAAACGCTTTATAGAATAAATGGTATTCTTTGGATTGGTTATTGCCTGTCTTTTTGCTAATTGACCAATCAATATTTCACCATTTTTTGTAAATGCAACGATTGAGGGTGTCAAGCGAGACCCTTCTTTATTTGGTATAATGGTTGGTTGACCACCCTCCATATAAGCCGCAACAGAATTGGTTGTTCCCAAATCAATACCGATTACTTTTGCCATAGTGTTTTCCTCCTTTACCTTTCTTTCTCATTTTTATCCCAACGATTAACCGATACCTGGGCTGCACGTAAAACTTCTTCATTCAACATATATCCTTTTCTTAACTCATCGACAATTGCATAATCCTCATAATCAGGGGATGATATTGTCATCATTGCCTCATGATATTTTGGATCAAATTTCTCACCCAAGGTGGTTATCTGTCGAACTCCTTCTTTTTCCAAAATATTTAAAAGTTTACGGTAGATTAGCTCAGCTCCTTCTATATAAGACTGATGAACCTCATTTTTTTTACTTTCAAGAATGGCATTATCCATATCATCCATCACCGGAAGGAGTTTAAGTATTAAATCTCTATTTGATGATTTGATAAAACTTTCCCGATACTGCATTTCTCTTTTTCGATAGTTTTCAAACTCTGCCTTTAACGATTTTAAGTTTTTCAAATACTCTTCGGATTTCTTTTTATATTCTTCAGCAGTATTTCGGTATTCTTCACAAGTATTTTTTAATTCTTCTATAGAAATCTCATCACAACCTAATGTCTCATTTTCATTAATTATCTTTGGTTCCTCCTTCTGGTTGTTCATTTTCATATCACCATCCTTATTGATTTCATCCTCTTTCTGCCTTGTCAAAGTCGTAACCTTCAAAATTTTACCATCTTAGACTATCGTATTTAATCACTTAATTTCTTATTTGTCAAGTAAGGTCAAACTAAAAATTTAAAGACAAATTTCCGCTTGGTTGTCTAATTTTCTTTATTTTTTTGATTCTAATCAATTTATTTCTAAAAACATATATCTCATCACTGATCCCAGTCTTTTCGCTTATTCTTCATTCTCCTTCCTTCTGAGTTGGATGAAAATACCTTGCAGATAGTTGCAGAAATTCTATCCTGAAAATCCACGGGTATGATAAATCAAGCCCATGCAAAAGATTATAAAATGTAGGGGCACAATGTATTGTGCCCATTCTTTAATTAGTGTAGCGGCATCCATGGCATGTCGAATCTTGGGTTTTCATCTTCATCTGGTGCTGCTAGGCAGCATGAAGGTCTATCCTGAAAATACCATCGAATGAATTCTTTAATCAGTCATCCTGAGCCCTC
>DPKX01000041.1 GCA_003542295.1 Candidatus Atribacter hydrocarboniphilus | reverse complement strand
AAATGAGTCGAACTTAATATCATCAACGGGCCGATTTGGGGGACCCCGATTCCAGTAATCCCGTTGGGACCGTTAGTTATACCCCAGGGATTGTTGATAATGATGATGCGAACAATCTCTCCGATTCCTATGGTGACAATGCAGAGATAGTCTCCACGCAGATGAATAACTGGTGACATGACAAGATAGGCGAAAGCTCCCGCTGTGATCGCACTCAAAGGAAGTAAAAGCAATATAGGAATATTAAATTGAGTGTTTAAGATGGCAGTTGTATAAGCACCGATTGCGTAAAAGGCAGTATGGCCAAGATCGAAGAGTCCTACTTCACCCAGAACGACATTGAGGCTCAAACCAAGTAAAGCATAAATACCTACGAAAAAAGCCACGTCAATCCAATAATCGTTCATAAAGGGAAAAAACGGAAGCAACAGAAAGAGAAGAACGATCAAACCGCTGAAGCACTTCTGGAAAATTGGAGAACGTTGTGGTTTATGAGAATCATTAATAACTTGGACGTTGTGAATGCGTTGTTGAAAAATATTTGTCAAGTCCAATTCTATTTATACCTTTTCTGCAATTTTTTCACCGATAAGACCGGTTGGTCGCCAAATGAGGACAAGAATCAGAACGATAAAGATGAAACCGTCTTTCCAAGCTCCTCCACCGGGAAAATAACCGGCGAAAAGTGATTCCATGATTCCCAACAGTAAACCTCCAATCATGGCACCCGGTATATTCCCTATTCCTCCTAATATTGTTGCGGTAAAGGCTTTGAGACCATAGTTCCACCCCATGTTAAATTGGATCGATCGATAATACATTCCATTCATCACGCCCGCCATGCCTCCTAAAGCCGGCCCCAAGGCAAAGACGAAGAAAATTACTTTACGGATATCAATCCCTAACATGGTGGCGGTTTCCCGATCCAAAGCAGCTGCTCGAACCGCGGCGCCAAAGGTGGTTTTTTCTACAATATAATAAATGACTGCCATCAGAAAAAACGAGAAAAGGAGGATGAAGACTTTTAAAAGGGTGATGTGAATCCCAAAGAAGTCAAAAGCAGCCGAAGGAACAACTTCACTGGGATAGGCTTGAAAGCGTGGTCCCCACACAGCCATGATTCCATTTTGGATGAATATTGACATTCCTAATGCTGATACGACTAAAGGCAGCCTTCCAGCTGGATAAACCGGCCGATAGGCTGCCTTTTCTACTAAAATTCCAGTTATAGCGACAGTAATAAAGGTGATGAGTAAGGTTACTGCCATTCCACCCCAAATCCCAAAGATTTGGGTTATACGACCAGAGCCCCACACCAGAATGGTATACCCAACATAACTCCCAAAAGCAAAGAGATCGCCATGGGCAAAATTGATGAGTTTCATAACCCCATACACCATTGAATAACCTAAAGCGACTAAGGCATAAAATGAACCAATGGTGAGACCGTTTAGTAATTGTTCGAAAAATATTCCCACGACGAACCCCCAGTGTTATGAGAAATGGTTAATTTTCGATTTAGGGTTGATAGATCTGAAGCTTCCCATCTTCGTTGTATTCATACATGGCATAGGGAATGTCTTTTCGATCACCGCGTTCAGTGAAAAGGATATTCCCGGTAACGCCTTCGGCATTGGTCATTGACCTTAAAGCGTTGGCGATGTCTTCTGATTGGGTTGAGTTGGCATTTTTTATAGCTTGAACTATAGCAAACAAACCATCGGCAGCATAAATCGGCCAGGGAGAAGATGGAATATCGCCGAATTTTGCCCGGTAGGCTTCAAGGAAAACTTTCGATATAGGAGAATCGATGTCTTGAGGCATTGGTTCTTGGGTCATTAATGTACCTTTGGCATACTCGATACCAGCAATCTTAACAAAGTCATCATTGGGGACGGCGTTACTCCCTACAAAGGGGATGGTTATTCCTGCTTCTCGACCTTGTCGGACAAGCAAACCAGCTTCGGGGTAATAGGCGGTATAATACCAAACATCCGGTTGGGTTTCTCTCAGTTTGGTAATAGCCGCACTATAATCCTTCTCTTTCGGAGTCACCGCATCGTAATAAACCACTTCGGCTTTTCCCTCTTGAAGGTAAGGTTCCAAGTATTTCAAGGTTTCTTCGGCAACACCCTTTCCGTAAGTTTGGTTATCGTGCATAATAGCAATTCGTTTCCAGCCCATGGTTTCAACGGCGAATTTTGCAAAAAATTGACCTTGGGAATCATCGCGCCCACAGGTTCGGAAGAAATATTTTCGATCTTTACTCATGGTTAATCTCACTGCAGTGCATCCATAACCGACCGAAACCATTTTGTTTCGTTCGTATAAATCGGCAGCAGGTTCGGTAACCGATGAACCGTAGCTTCCAATAACAGCGGTTACCTTTTGAGAAATGAGTTTTTGAGCGGCTAAGGCGCTATCTTTAGGATTAGACACATCATCGGCGACGATTATTTCAACTGGTCGTCCATTGATACCTCCCTCTTGATTGATGAGTTCGGCGGCAATTTCAACACATTGTTTTGCCATTTGGCCTTCAATAGCATAATCACCGGTAATTGGTGCCTGTAGGCCAATAATGACTGGTTCTTCAGCCCAAGATACGCTACTAAGAAAAAGAATTCCCACCGCAAATACTATTAAAAATATCTTATTATTTTTCACTTTTCCACCCTCCTAATATCAATATTTTATTGAGCCTCATTTTTTTCTTTTACCTAATCGGTAAATTATAACAAAATATTCAGGATTTTTTTAATACAGTTTTAGGATTTGGAAGAAGTTTTTTTATAAAAAGGAAAAAAGGAACCCAAAGTATAGTACAGGTAGAGCGTTTTTCTGTTGAAGAGAAACAGGAAGAAGCTAATATTGAGGTTGAGGGGTAACCAAGACGTCAGGTATGCTCAATTTCAATTTTCCGTTTACCGACGGGCTCAATTTTAAATTGATTTCCAGCTGGAGTTCATCCTTCCAACGGGGTTTAATTTTATAGTGTTGAGGGTCAGGAGGGAAATAGACCTCATAGGAAAGAGTGTATTCTCCAGAGATTGAGAGCGGTTCATTTTTGCTGGATAACTTTTTTCCCGAATCGGTGAGCAAGTGAACAATTTCATGGTTTTCACCAAATATTTGAATAAGAATTTCTTTTTCGAGCTTTCGATTTCTTAATTCTACCGAAAATTCTCTGACCAATTTATCCAGCTGATTGATGTCTTCTGAGGGAATTTCTTGCTGAAGAGCAATTTTATCACTGACTATTTGGAGAATTTCAAAAACAGCCTGGGCACATTCATAACGAGTGAGGGTGGTTTTTTCTGAGGGAAGATTTTGGATTGATAGTTGAGGAGAATATTTCAATTCTAGATCGTGTAAAGCTTGAATTGACCAGTGATAGGAAGGAATTTCGCTAAAAGAATGAGCCAAGACCACTCCAGGTATAAGAAAAACTAACAAAATCAAAAAGAGGATTTTCATGTAATTTCACCAATTCAGACCTTTTAATCTTATTTTATCTTAATTCGAATCAAAAAGTTTCCTATTCATGATAATATTGGATGAAGAAATAATAATATTCTTTTTGATAAATCCTCATAAAGATAATGAATTTGTATGAAATTTATAATCAGGACGGGTGATTTCTTGTGAAATCCAATTTTAAATTTAATCCTCGTTTTTTGGCTGAAGGGGGTATGGTTTTAGCGCTGGCTTCAGGATTGAGTATGATTAAACTTTTTTCAGCGCCCTATGGCGGATCGGTCACTGCTGCAAGCATGGTTCCCATTCTCCTCTTTTCCATCCTTCGCGGACCTAAGGGAGGTTTGTTAGTTGCTTTTATTTATGGAATACTCCAATTTATCTTAGGCCCGATATTTCTAACCCCTCTTCAATTCCTTCTTGATTTTCCTTTGGCATTTGGTTCTTTAGGATTGGCAGGACTGGTGTTATCACCACTTATCTGGGAAGGATTAAACCGTTCTCAACAAATAACACGAGTAATTGGGGCAGTTTGTCTGGGTGTCGGAGGCCGGCTGCTGTGCCATTATTTAGCCGGTGTCGTATTTTGGGGTCAATATGTGCCCGAGGGGATGTCACCATGGATATATTCATTAATTTACAATGGAAGTTACTTGGGAATCGAGTTCTTGATCAGTGTTTTGGTTATTTGGCTTCTCATCCCCCGTTTTTCCGATTTAATAAAAAGGAGTCGGGTTTCTTAAGGTCGATAAAACATAGGTTATAATATTTAAAATTATTGTTTCTTTTGGATAGGATGACTTGAAAGGAGATCAATATTATTGAATCAGCATTGGATAAAGAAACCATCATTCTCGATCTTCATCGGATTTATATTTCTGTTGTTTTTCAATCCTCTGCTTTGGGCGGCTAATTCTTCTTCCTTCTTTCAGTTTTCAACCATCAATGCTCTTCTTGAGGGTGTATACGATGGAGAATTAACTATTCAAGAGCTCTTACAAAAAGGACAGATAGGTTTAGGGACCTTTGATGCTCTTGATGGTGAAATGGTGATAATTAAAGGTCGATGTTTTCGCATTAATAATCAGGGGAATGCCGAAGAAGTGACAGCAGATGAAACAACCCCTTTTGCAGCTATAGCTCAGGATCCTTCTACCAATTCTCATTATTTATTTTTAATTGATTCCCTTGAGAAGCTGGAATCGGAATTGGATCAAATAATTGAAAATCCCAATCTGATTCATATTATTCACATTGAAGCTGATTTCCAAACTCTCAAGGCTCGTAGTGTGCATCGCCAAACCAAGCCCTATCCACCACTTACTCAGGTTACTCCCTACCAAGCAGTTTTTGAATTCACAGATATAAGCGGTGATTTAGTAGTTTTTTGGTGTCCACAATTTTTTGAAGGTCTCAATGTACCCGGCTACCATTTTCATTTTATCGATAAAGACTTGAAACATGGTGGTCACCTATTGGATTGTTCTTTTTTGTTAGGCACTGTTCATATATCACCCTGCTATGATTTATTCGTACAGCTTCCCCACAACCAAGAATATGCCAGAACCAACCTTGCTGGCAAGAGGATTGATGAAATTCAACAGGTTGAAAAATAAAAAATTCCCGAACACGGGTTAAAAGAATAGGAGTATTTTTATGATTACACCAAGAATGGGTTTTGTTATTTACGGAGTTCACAAAGACGGATTAAAAGATCCCATGGGGAATCTTTTCATTGATGAAAAAGTGATCGTTCAATCTAAGAAAGCATTAATCGATCGAGGCGTTGAACTGGTTGAATACCCTATCGTGGTGGCAACTAAAGAGGAAGCCCGATTAGCACTCAAAACCATGAAAGATGATGAAAAGATTGATGGAGTTATTTTGTTTTCCGGTACTTGGGTTTGGGCATCGAATATGATTGCTGCCATCAGAGATTATGGAATGACTGGAAAAGGCATTTGCATCTGGACCCATCCAGGATCGCAGGGATGGCGACCGGTGGGCGGCTTGGTTCTGCATGGAGCACTCCTGGAAGTAGGGATTTCTCATAAATTTGTTTATGGATTAGCCGATGAAGCCCACGAAATAGATAGAATTGTTCATTTCAGTCAGGCATGCCATTTGAAGAATCGCTTAAACCAAGCTACTATTGGAGCTTTTGGTGGACGAGGGATGGGACAAACGGTTGGTGTTGCTGACCCTTCCCAATGGATGAGAGTTTTTGGTTTAGATATTGATTCTCGAGACACTACCGAGCTGATTCGTACTGCTGAAGAAGTGACCCCCGAACAACTTAAAAAGCTTGAACCACGATTGACCAAGCTTTTTGGTAAACTACCCGAGACATCGGTGGTGAATGAACGCTCTCTTCGCCTCTATTTAGCAATCAAGACGATTTTTGAAAGAGAAAAATGGGAATTTTACACCATTCAATCCTTCCCCGGGTTAGGAGATGATTATTCCGCAACCTGTTTTGCCCAGTCAATGATGCTTGAGGATCGAGTTGGAACCTCAACCCTGGGGGATTTCAATACCGCTTTAACGGTTTATCTCATGACTCGGTTAAGTGCTGAACCGGTGTACTATGGTGACCTTCAACATATTGATAAAAAACGTCATGAAATAAAGATTATCGGAGATGGCGCCATACCACCTTCTCTTGCAGGAAAGATTGGTCCAGCCGGTTTTTCAATTCACGGGATTCCGACCGAAGGTCAGGCCGGTGGATTATCGATACGAGCCGTTGCGAAAGTTGGAAAGGGTATTCTGGCTCGTTTAGGAAGAGTAAACGGGGAATTTCGAATGGTCATTGTTCCAGTATCAATCTTTGAACCATCTCAGGAAACAATTATGAGCAGATTAGACGAATGTGGGATACCTTTCTGGCCTCATGGCTTTGTTACAGTGGAGGGTGATATTGATTGTTTGCTGGAAAATTGGATGAATGAGTATGCTTGTCTGGGATATGGAGAAGAACTTTATCCGGTGATGGTAGAATTTTGTAAATTAACCGGAATAACAGTGGTTTTACCGTAGTGTAGCAGGTTTTAATTTTGAAGCAAAAGGAACGGATAGCTTTATTGACTATAAGATGAGGGAGGGATAATTGAAGTTGAGATGGATACACTAACCAATAACTATTCTCTGAAAAAAAGACTTAGCCTTTTCTTTTTAGAAAAGAAAAATGGTGTTGCGTATTTATTGTTGGTACCAAGTTTAGTACTTATATTCGGAATTCTAATCTATCCCCTCCTCTATTCTCTTTTTATTAGTTTTCATGACTATCTTCTCACTAAGCCCGGAATCTACAATTTTATTGGATTTGCCAACTATCTTGAAGCTTTACAGAGTAGTTTCTTTTTAAAAAGCGTCGTTCGTACCCTTTATTTTGCCTTTGTTACTGTAGGACTTGAACTGGTTTTGGGTTTAGGGGTAGCTTTAGTGCTTCAACAGAAATTTCGAGGGAGAGGTTTGGTACGAGGTTTGATCATTCTTCCTTGGGCATTGCCAACTTCAGTGAATGGGATTATGTGGAAATGGATATATAATGCCAATTATGGGGTTCTAAATGCCCTTTTAAAGCGTTTAGGGGTGATTGAACGCTATCAAGTCTGGTTGGCCGATCCAACCCGAGCTCTTCACTTGGTCATGTTAGCCAATATCTGGAAGGAAACACCGGTAGGGGTACTAATGTTTTTGGCAGTTTTAGAACAAATTCCGCGCGAACTCTACGAAGCAGCCTTAGTCGATGGAGCGAATACCCTAAAGAAATTTTGGTATATCACCCTTCCCCTGTTAAAGCCGATGATGGTTACTTTAGCCATCATTAAAATCATCTGGGCAATTCGGGAATTTGATATTTTCTATATCATTACCCGGGGTGGTCCTGGAGAGGGCACTAGTGTCTTAAGCTATTACGCTTATCTTAATAGTTTCAAATTTTCACGGATGGGATTTGGAAGTGCCATTGCTTATTTAGTTATCGTTCTAGTTATTTTTATTGGTATCCCCTATTTTCGCTATATGCGAAAGCAGGAGGTTGATTAAAGATGGATATTAAAACGAAAAGGAAATTGAACCAATTATTCCTTTGGATTGCTGTCGCAGTAATCCTTATTGCAGTGTTAGCCCCTTTTCTTTGGTTAGTTATATCCAGTATATCCCATAAGGTAGATTTAACCAGTGTTCCACTACGTTTTTTCCCCAAAAAGCCAACTTTTGAGAATTATTTGAAGATATTTTATGGTGGTCGGGGAGTAACCGATGCTGCTTCTCAGTTTGGTCAATGTACAATTAATAGTCTTATTGTTGCATTTTTTGTAACTCTGATCTCAATGGTTGCTGGTTCCTTGGCTGCTTATGGATTAACCCGGCTTGATTTTCGAGGGAAAGGGTTCATTGGAACCTCGATAATTTTGCCTCAAATACTTCCTCCTATTGCTCTAATAATCCCATTGTTTTTAATTATCAATGGATTTGGATTGGTCGATACTCGGCTCTCTTTAATTTTAACTTATATTTCTTTTATTCTCCCTCTGGTAATCCGACTGATGATGGGTCATTTTGCTTCCATTCCTTCCAGCATTGAGGAGGCAGCCCGAATTGATGGGTGTACTCGAATTGGAGCGTTAATGAGAATTGTCCTTCCCCTTTCAGCACCCGGAATAGCTGCCACATCGATTTTTGCTTTTATTATTGCCTGGAATGAGTTTTTCTTTGCTTTAATTTTTACTTCAACCCAGTCGTCGAAAACCCTGTCGGTTTTGGTTGAAGAATTCAGTAGTAAATTTGGTTCTGATTTTATTTCAATGAGTACGGCTGGAGTTTTAGCCAGTCTTCCGCCAGTTATTCTGGCTTTGATTTTTCAAAAGTTTATCATTCAGGGGTTAACAGCTGGATCGGTGAAAGGGTAAATTTCCCTAAATCCTTGGGAAGAGTCCAACCGTTCTTTGGTAAGACGAGGTGGTAATCTCATCAATCTACTCCGCCATTCTGAGGAGCGTATTGTGCGACGTGAGAATCTCATTCTTTATTTATAAAGAAAGAACTTAAAAGATGAGATCCTTATTACGCCCTCGAAAAACAAGAGCTCAGGATGACCGATTAAAGAATT
>DPKX01000232.1:399-3352 GCA_003542295.1 Candidatus Atribacter hydrocarboniphilus | reverse complement strand
GAAGAAATCGCTCAATCTGGTGATAGGGTAAGATAATTACCAATATGAAAGGGACGACAAAAATTCTAATCCAGTTTTGGAAAGATAACGGCTTTTTTCGGAAAAAGATGAGGAAGAACAAGATATTAAAAATAAATATGGTTATAAGGGGAATAGCATAAATCATCAATGAATTTTAGCCTCCCTCTTTTCTACACCAACTTGATCACAATTTCTTTCAATAGGGCAATCCTCACAATGCGGTTGCCGAGGAAAACAAATATTTTGCCCAAACAAAACCAGTAATGAATTGATAGGGATCCAGAATTCTTGTGGGAGCTTATCACGAAGAGCCATTTCAGTCTGTTCAGGTGTTTTCGTCTTCACGTATCCCCATCGATTTACAATCCGATGAACATGGGTATCAACACAAATACCGGGCTTTCCAAAGCCAACAGTTAGAACTAAATTGGCGGTTTTACGCCCAACCCCCGGTAGTTCTAATAATTCCTCTAAAGTCGAGGGGACTTGGCTTTGATATTTATGAATGAGAATCTTTGAAATGTCAATCAAGTTCTTTGCTTTCCTTCGGTAGAACCCAACAGGATAGATTAATTGAGCAATGTCATCTTCCGAATAGGTGAGGAGTTGTTGTGGGCTTCGAATTTTTTTAAATAACCGTTCAGCAACTTGACTGGTCGTTTGGTCCTTGGTTCGTAAACTTAAAATACATCCTACTAAAATGAAAAACGGATTTTTTTCCAAACTTTCCAGTGTTGAATCTTGCCATTGTTTTTTAATATCCTGTAAAATAGCAAAAGTTTGAGCAATATCATGGTTATTCATATGAGATAATAATAAATAAAAGGGGGTGGATTCGCAAGTGAAAATTTTAGCTCTGGCAATTTACATAGTAGTTATGATAGCAATTGGTTTCTATAGCTTGAAAAGAACAAAAAACATTGGTGATTTTTTTTTAGCTAATCGATCTCTTGGCCCTTGGGTTTCAGCATTTGCTTATGGAGGTGCCTATTTTAGTGCAGTAATTTTCATTGGATATGCCGGTCGGATTGGTTGGGGTTACGGTCTTTCCGATCTATGGATTNNACCTTAGTCGGATCATTATTAGCCTGGTTGGTTTTAGCCAAAAAAACCCGCTCCGTAACCGAAAAACTCAATGCTCGGACTATGCCGGAATTTCTGGAAGCCCGTTACGGAAGCAAGACATTAAAGTATCTTGCCGCGGTTATTATTTTCATCTTATTGGTTCCTTATTCTGCTTCTGTTTATATGGGATTGAGTTATTTGTTTGATGTGGTTATGGGTATTCCCTATGTATACGCCCTCTTACTCATGGCTATTCTCACTGGTTTTTATCTAGTTATGGGTGGGTACTTCGCGGTGAGTATTACCACCTTAGTCCAGGGTGGTATCATGTTTTTTGGTTCGATTTACATGGTTTTATATTTATTATCCCGACCCGAAGTCGGCGGTATGAGTCAGGTAGTGGCCAAAATGAGTGCCATTAATCCAAAACTGGTTAGTGTTGTGGGCCCGCCGGGATTCATTGGTCTTTTCGGTTTGGTGGTTTTAACCAGCTTTGGTCCCTGGGGACTCCCTCAAATGGTTCAGAAGTTTTACTCAATAAAAAACCAAAAAGTGATATTTACTGCTACCATCATAACCACCATTTTCGCACTGGTTTGCAGCTTTAGTGCCTATTTTTCCGGAGCATTAACTCATCTCTTTTTTAAAGAACTTCCGACAATGAATGGGGTAGCCAATCCTGATCTCCTTATGCCCAATTTATTAATTCAATACATGCCCACTGCTTTTTCGATCATCTTTCTCCTGCTGGTTTTTTCTGCATCAATGTCAACACTCTCATCATTAGTTCTGGTGTCGTCTTCAGCTATCACCATAGACCTTTTACCAAAAAAATATGGGAAAGACAATGTGACGGTGATGAGAATTTTATGTATTTTATTTATTTTTCTATCCCTGATCATTGCCATATCCCAAGTAACTTTTATTGTAAATTTAATGTCGATTTCTTGGGGAGCAACTGCTGGTAGCTTCGCTGCGCCATATGTTTATGGTCTTTTTTGGAAAAAAGCCAACCGCCAGGGTGCTTTAGCTAGCATGGTCACTGGCCTGGCATTTGCGTTGATCCTTTCCTGGGCATTTGGATTTCAGTCAAGTATTGTGCCATTTATCGGATCTCTGGCTATTTTAATTCCTTTTGGAGTTCTCCCCTTAGTATCAATATTAACTGGAGGAAATAAAAATGAAAGCGTGTCTATTTGAAGCCAAAGAAAAATTTGTAATAAGTGATATTAAAACACCTGTCCCACAAAAAGACGAAGTCCTTATACGTGTGAAAGCTGCCGGAATTTGTGGTACAGATATTCATATTCTCAAAGGTGAATATTTTTCAGATTTTCCTTTAGTGGCCGGCCACGAGTTTTCAGGAGAAGTAGTTGAGGTCGGAGAGGAAGTCACTCAGTTCCAACCAGGCGATCGGGTTACTGCCGATCCCAATATATTTTGTGATAAATGTTATTTTTGCAAAATAAACAAAAACAATCATTGTTTGGATAGCCACGTGATAGGTGTAACTCAAAATGGAGCCTTTGCTGAATACGTTGCCGTTTCCGAAAAGGGTGTCTTTCATATCCCCGACCATTTGAGTTATCCTGAAGCAGCGCTTGCTGAACCACTGGCGTGTGTGGTTTATGGAGTCCGAAGAAGTGGAATCAAACCAGGCGAAAAGGTTTTAATATTTGGAGCTGGAGCAATTGGTTTGCTTTTAATGTCATTGCTTAAAATAAGCGGTGCTTCCCAGGTGATTATGGTTGACATTAGTCAAAAAAAGCTTGATTTTGCTAAAAAGATGGGTGCATCTGAGGTGATTCTCAATAATGGAGATGGAGAAAAAAAATTAAAAGCCATTGCTCCTCATGGGTTTGAATTG
>DPKX01000232.1:0-343 GCA_003542295.1 Candidatus Atribacter hydrocarboniphilus | reverse complement strand
CCTATTGGTGATATGATGAAAGTCGAACCTTATGATATCTTTCGTCGAGATATTCGTATCATCGGCTCCTACGCTGTGAAAAAAACTATGCAATATTCTATCAATCTCCTTGCATCGGGTAAAATCCAGGTTAAAAATCTTATATCTTCAACTTATCCCATAGAAGATTTTGAAAAAGGGATACAGGATTTTTATCACGACCCCGATCATATGAAAATTCAAATCATTCCCTAATTTATTAACTATACTTTATCAATAAATTCAAATCCTCCTTTGCTAAAGGAGGAGATTGTGATCGGCATATAAATATTTTCATTATTATCTGGTGCTGCATAGCAGCATG
>DPKX01000234.1:5298-7368 GCA_003542295.1 Candidatus Atribacter hydrocarboniphilus | reverse complement strand
GTATAAACCATTTCCCTTTGAGCGGCATTCCAGAGGGGATCATGAGTTTGAGCAAGCTCAAACTCTTTTTGAGAATGGAGATATTCTCTACGGTCACTTCGATGATGGTTGAGAGTAGCCCGAGCCCAGTTGGGAAATCCGCTAAAGCGATCATAATCAAGATTGTACCAACAATAATTATCTGAAAGTTCTCGTCGAACAACAACTTCTTCTAAAAATGCTGTTTTTTTATCCTTGGCAATAGAAGCTTTTTGAACATCCAAAGCAATTCTTTGGGCGGAAATGTGGCCAAAATGGAGAAAGGGTGAAAGATTCGATTGTCCATCAGCATTGGGATCATTTCGCTGGCTGTCATACATTTCCAGTTTTCCTTCAAGAAATTGGTGGAGCTGTTGCAAAGCGTTTTTTGAACCGGGAATAAATTGAGTAACCGGTAGAATGGATGTGTCTCCTGGGCAGTGACTAAGTACATCATCCCAATTGATTGATTGACTCTGCCACGATTGGTGAAAATTGTTCGTTTGAATAGTTGGAAATTCATCAAGAAATTCAGGTAATAATCGAGATATTTTCGGTCGAATCGTATACGCTCCGTACTCTTGTTTGGGAGAAGCTATCCACACCGGCACAATATTGTGAGCATCAACTTCATGAATTTCAATAGAAGATTTTTCCATCAATTGAGCTTTCCATTTTCTTTTTTCTCGAAGCGGGTCAAAGTCGGTAATCAATAAAGAAGCTTGATTGGTTTTGATAAAATCTGATAATGCCAAACTTGCATCCCCTCTGAGAAGGAAAAAAGGGATTTTATATTCCAAGAGCTTTTCACTCAACAGCTGTAAACCTTTCAACATAAACTCATATTGACGTCGAGTTGCACCGAGAAAATCATTAACCAGGCAGAAGACCACTCCAAAAGGGACCTTTTTCTGGATTGCTTGTTCCAAACCATAAATAAGTGCCCAATTTTCTTCAACTCTCTGATCACGGGACATCCAATAAATAACTGGGCCTTTTTGATCTGGACCATTTTGAAGTACGCGAACTCGCTTTGGATTCATATAGTTTCCTCATTTGAATATGATTTCTTTGATTATGATTTGCTACCAATACCAAAAGCTACTGCTTCTCTTTTCCTCTTATATCATACCCTATCCTGAAAACCCACGGGCATGATAAATCAAGCTCTTACCAAAGATTATAAAATGTAGGGGCGCAATTTATTGCACCCGATCTTCATATAATGTAACGACATGCCATGGCATGTCGAATCTTGGGTTTTCATCCTCATCTGATGCTGTAAAGCAGCATGAGGATGCATCCCCTACGTCCCTTTATAAGCTTAATTTATCAATATTGTTTTTCCTATAAAACTGGGATAGAATGAAAAAAAATCTAATCAAATATCAAGGGGGTAAAAAAGTTGAAAAAGAAATTCAGTGCTTCTTACATCATTTTTTTGTTAGTTCTGGTATTGCTTTTTTGCAATTTCAACCAAGAAGCATGGGCAGCCAGTCCGAAAAAAATTGGATTAATTTGTGCAACTGGTGGATTAGGAGATAAATCCTTTAACGATATTGCTTTTGCTGGAGCAACTCAAGCCAAGGAAGAGTTCAACGTCGAATTTGATTATGTCGAACCAAAAGCAGTAGCTGAGTATGAGGGATATCAACGCGACTTTGCCATGTCCCAAGAGTACGAAATCATTATCTGCGTTGGATTTGATCAAGCTGATGCCCTAAATAAAATTGCAGCTGAATATCCTAACCAAAAATTTATCTTGGTTGACATGGCCGTTGAACAACCTAATGTCGCCTCTCTCCTTTTCAAAGCCAATGAAGGTAGTTTCCTCCTGGGAGTCGTTGCTGCCAATATGAGTCAGAGCAAAAAAATCGGAATGATAGGCGGTATGGATATACCTCTTATTCGTGATTTTTTTGTAGGTTTTGAAGCAGGCGTAAAATGGGCAAATACCGGCGCTGAAGTTCTCCCGGGTGTTTTTGTGGGAAATTGGGCTGATCCCACTAAAGGAAAAGAATTAGCTATCAGCTTAATCGATAGTGGAGCTGA
>DPKX01000234.1:0-5286 GCA_003542295.1 Candidatus Atribacter hydrocarboniphilus | reverse complement strand
CAGGAACGAGGAGTTTTTGGAATGGGCGTTGACGCCTGCCAGTGTTATATAAACGACAAAATGTTAGCCAGTATGACTAAAAGAGTGGACATTGCAGTTTACGAAACTATCAAATCGGCCTATGAAGGAACATTCCAAGGTGGAATCATTGAAAAAGGAGCTGCGGAAGGGTGGGTTGGTATGTGTCGTTTACCAGAAGAAGAAAAATTCTGGGAAGAAAAATATGGTTTTACCCATTCAATCTCTATACCACAAGAAATTCTTGAAAAAGTTATCGATGCCCGCGAAAAAATTAAAACCGGAGAGATTAAAGTCCCACGACCAACGGAATTTGGAGGATAGGGTATTCATGACTGAAGCCCTGGCACTTTATGGGTTTACAAAATACTTTCCTGGGGTTCTTGCCAATGATCATATTGACCTCACAATCAATCAAGGTGAAATTCATGGTCTCCTTGGTGAAAATGGCGCCGGAAAGTCCGTATTGATGAGTACCCTCTATGGACTCTATCGACCCGATGCCGGAAAAATACTGATCCGGGGTCAAGAGGTTTCCATTGAAAACCCTGCTCAAGCCATATCATATGGAATCGGAATGGTCCATCAACATTTTTCCCTCATTGAAAATATGACGGTTTGGGAAAATATTGTTCTTGGTAAAGAAATATGCCGGGGCTTCGTTCTTGATAAAGACCGTATTCAAAAAGAACTCAGTCAACTCCTTCAAAATGCTGGTTTTGATATTGACCTCAATGCTAAAATCCATAACCTACCAATTGGTCTCCAACAAAGGGTAGAGATTTTAAAGATTCTTTATCGAGGAGCCGATATATTAATCTTCGACGAACCAACTGCTGTCCTGACCCCTCAGGAGGTTGACCAACTATTCAAAACTTTCCGCCAACTTATCCAAAAGGGAAAAACTATTATCTTCATTTCTCATAAGCTCAAAGAGATATTTTGCATCTGTGACCGGGTGACGGTCTTGCGACATGGGAAAAAAATCGGTACCCTCCCAATCACCGAGGCAACTCCCGAGTCTCTTGCTGAGATGATGGTCGGACGGAAAGTCCTCTTTTCTTTTGAAAAACCACAACCCCCTCATTCGGATATCATCCTCTCGGTTAAAGGGCTGACTGTTTCTGGAGCACGAAAGCAGCATCCATTAAAGAATGTCAATTTTGACCTTCATTCCTATGAAATCCTTGGAGTTGCCGGTGTCGAGGGAAATGGCCAAACCGAATTGGTTGAAGCCTTAGTTGGATTACGAAAACCTGGCAAAGGAAAAATAGTTTTCCAGGACCAAGACATTACGAATTTTCCCCCAAAAAAACGCATTTTGATGGGTATTTCTCATATTCCCGAAGATCGGCCCAAACGGGGGATCATTTCAGAGTTTTCAGTGAAGGATAATCTTATTCTTGGCTTTGAAGACCTTCCTCCTTTTAAAAGAGGGTTAATCAGTCGTAATGAAGTTGCTATCAATCAGTTTTCACAAACCAAGATTCAGGAATTTGAAATTGCTACTCCTGATGAAAACACTTTAATAAAAAACTTAAGTGGAGGGAATCAGCAAAAGGTTGTTTTGGCCAGAGAACTTTCCCGTGATGTAAAACTGGCTATTGCTTCCCAACCAACTCGAGGGTTAGATATTGCCGCTAGTGAATACGTACGGAATAAATTAATTGATCTCAAGAATAATGGCTCAGGCGTTCTTCTCATTTCAGCCGATCTTGATGAAATCCGTTCGATCAGTGACCGAGTTATTGTACTTTACGAGGGACAAATAATTGGAGAATTAGCTCCCGATGCCGATGAATATCAATATGGACTGCTTATGGGAGGAACTGCGTGTTAAAAAAAACTTTAAATTACCTTGATCGTTCCAGTTCCATCCTTCCTGAACTCATTGCGATTGNNCCTGATTAGTGCCATCATACTTCTCATAACTGGTTATCAACCCATACGTGCTTTTACCGCTCTTTTTCGCGGAGCTTTTGGGAGTAAATTTGCTATTGGACAGACGCTCACCCAAGCTACTCCGATACTTTTTACTTCATTATCTTTTCTCTTGGCTTTTCGCTCGGGAATCTTTAATATTGGCATTGAAGGACAATTTTTAATCGGTGCGTTTGCAGCTGCAGTTGTTGGATCGAGCATAACTGGCCTTCCACCGATAATACATGTGATTATTTCTTTAGCTCTTGGTGGAACTTTCGGTGCCCTTTGGGGGCTCATCCCTGCACTTTTGAAAATATTTACCGGAGCCAGTGAAGTTATAACGACCATGATGATGAGTTACATCGCCAGCCATCTTACCAGCTATTTGGTAAATTACCGCTTTAAAGCTCCTGGTTGGGTTGCCCAAACCAATCCCATTCAAACAAGCGCCGTTCTCCCCAAAATCCTTCCACCCACTCAACTTTCGGTCTCATTCATTGTTTCAATAAGTTTTACGTTCTTGGTCTTTTTCTTTCTTTTTAAAACGTATCTTGGATACCAGATTTGCGCTGTGGGGTTAAATCCTTTAGCGGCGGAAAATCGAGGTATTAATGTACGATCACGACTCATCATGGCTTTTTTACTGAGTGCTTTCGTAGCTGGGGTGGGAGGAGCCGGCGAGGTTCTTGGAGTCCACGGACGGTTTGTGGAGGGATTTTCACCTGGGTATGGGTGGGATGGAATCGCAGTTAGCCTCGTGGGACGGCTCCACCCCTTTGGATGCATTTTTGCTTCGATTCTATTCGGAATGCTACGTGCCGGTGGCATGTCTATGACTCGAGCCACCAAAGTGCCTTTAGATATCTCTTTGATTATTCAATCCCTGGTAATTATACTGGTAGCTGCTCCATCATTTATTAAATTTGTTATTTTACGGCGGAAACAATAGATGACAACTCTCATTATGTTCATTAATATCAGTTTTTTCCAAGCAGCATTGCGGATGGCAACTCCTATTGCTTTTGGTGCCTTAGGTGGAATGTATAATGAGCGAGCTGGAGTCGTGAATATTGGACTGGAAGGCATCATGCTCAATTCAGCTTTCTTTGCAGTATATGCAACCTATCTCACCGGAAACCCAATTATTGGGGTTCTTGCTGGTCTTGGTTCTGGTTTTCTCATTGGAATAATCATCGCTATTTTAACGGTGAAATATCAAGGAAATCAGATCGTAGTTGGAACCGGATTGAATGTCTTTGGACTCGGTTTCAGCGCTTATATGTGTCAAAAAATCTGGGGATCAAGAGGGGCATCGGATTCCATTATAGGTTTAGGAGATGTCAATATTCCCTTTCTGGCAAAAATCCCCTGGATTGGCCCCATTCTGAATAAACAGAATAGTCTGGTTTATTTAATGATTTTGATTGTGGTTCTCTCGCACTTCCTCCTTTACAGAACCCGTTGGGGGCTCCGTCTCCGAGCCGTTGGTGAAAACCCTCAAGCTGCTGATACCTCAGGAATTAATGTCTATCAGTATAAATACTTTTTTATAGTTCTGGGAAGCATGATCACCGGTTTAGGAGGAGTTTTTCTTTCTGTTGGTCATTTGAATTTCTTTGCCTGGGGAATGACAAGTGGGAGAGGCTTTATCGCCCTGGCTGCCATGATTTTAGGAAAATGGACTCCCTTTGGCTGTTTAGCCGCCAGTTTCCTCTTTGGCATAACCGACGCCCTTCAAATGAGGCTTCAGGCTCTTGGTATCCTGCCTTCACAGATCATCCTTCTCCTCCCCTACGTCATTACCATCCTGGTTTTAGCCGGATTCGTTGGACGCTCCATAGCTCCTTCTGATTATAAACCCTATGTGAAGCAATAGACTTTCCTCTACCTTTCTGCATCAGGTGATGATGAAAATCCAAAAACCGGGCGCAATGTATTGCGCCCCTACAGTTTAATTTTTGTAGGGGCTTGATTGAAGAAGTCCACAAATGGGTTTAGAGGACAGATTTAATAACTCCTCCGTCAAAATAATAGGATGAACCAATACAATAAGCCGCCAATAGCGAACAGAGAAAAACGATGAATTTTGCCAGTTCTTCAGGAGTAGCAAAGCGGGAAATTGGTGCTAAATCTTTAGCAACCCGGTCGAGATACTCATCTGGAGTTATTCCCAAATCTTTGCTTAAAATAGTAGCGGTTTTCCTCCAGTCAGGGGTAATTATGAGACCAGGACATACACTGTTTACGTGAATATTATCATGGACTAATTCATTGGCAAGACACTTGGTGAACATCACTAAGGCTGCTTTGGTGGTATTATAAATCGGTTCATAATCCAGGGGTTGTTTGGCACAAACAGATGCAATATTAACGATTGCTCCTCCTCCCCGTTTCTTCATAAAAGGAACTAATAAACGAGAAGTCCTTACCGCAGCCATAACATGTAAATCCCAGTAATAATACCATCTTTCGTCAGGAGCCGTCATGATTTTTTCAGCACTTCCAGTCCCAGCATTGTTCACTAAAATATCCACCCCACCAAAGTATTTCTCGATCTCGGTGGCAAATTTTTGAATATCTTCCATCTTGGATACGTCAGCTTTAACTTCCAAAACCTTAACCCGAAATTCATTTCGAATTTCATGGGCTACTTCTTGGAGTCGTTCCTCATTTCGAGCGCAAATTGCTATATGAGTTCCTTCTCTTGCCAGCTCTTTGGCAATTGCCAAACCAATACCAACACTTCCTCCGGTAATACAAGCAATCTTATTTTTAAGTTGCATATCCATGTTCTTCTCTCCTTTTTATATTTCTAAAGATTCATTTCCAGAAATTTGCTTTTTTAGGATTTTAATTAAAAATATATTTATTTACATTTATCCTGAAAATACCGGAATGATTTTTTATAGGTAACTCATATTGAGCAACCAACCAGGGGTCTCATTCTTGGCTTTCACCCTCATCCTCACCTTATCCCATCAAGGAAGAAGGAACTATTTAATCCTTTTATTAATTTCTCCCCCTCGCCCCTTCGCGGGAGGCTTCTTTCTTTTTTCCTCTCCCCTGGTGGGAGAGGATTAAGGTGAGGGGGTAATTCATTTTCATCCTCATCTGGGGCTGCATAGCAGCATGAAGGTCTATCCTGAAAATACCCTAATGCTTAAAAATGCCGTCATCCTGAGCGGTGCTTTCCCGCGTGAGGATCTCATCTTTTAGATTCTGTCTTCATATATATTTTAAAGGATGAGATTCTCGCGTCGTCCGGGAGAAGACACCGGACTCCCCATAATGACAAACTGGGTGGCAGAGATTGCCACGTCGTCCAACCAAAAATCGGTTGGATTC
>DPKX01000039.1 GCA_003542295.1 Candidatus Atribacter hydrocarboniphilus | reverse complement strand
TCAATATACGATGACGGAGTGGGTGTATGAGATTGCCACGTCGTCCAAACAAAGAACGGTTAGACTCCCCGTAATGACGGTTTAGATAGCCATTTTCATCCTCATCTGGTGCTGCAAGGCAGCATGAGAGCCTATCCTTTTTAGATTCTATATAAGCTTAAAGAGTTTTCAAGAAATTGACCAGGGAAAAATTGAATGATTGAAATCCTTATCAGTTAATGATAGAATTTCCTTCGTTATTTGCAATTCAATTGTATAGGGTATGAGGTGAAAAAATGCCAAATGTAAAATCAGCAATTAAAAATTTAAGACAAAGTCAAAAAAGAAGAATTCAAAATCTCAGCGTGAAAAGCTCAACCAAAACCATGATTAAAAAATATTTACAACTGATCGAAGCTGGGAAAATTGAGGAAGCCCGAGATTACTTACCGGTTGTTCAAAAGCAACTGGATATGGCTGCTACTAAAAAGGTTTTTCACAAAAACAAATCCTCCCGAATTAAATCCCGTTTGGGGAAGAAGTTATTTGTTCCGGCTGAGAATGGAGTGTCGGAGTCCTAATCGAGGTTAGATCGATAAAATCCAACATTAGAATTGAAAAATCGCTATTGGTGGTTTTAAGTAGCCTGTCCATATGGCGAAGAGAATCAAATAAGTTCGTTATTTCGGATGGGCTATATTTTTTACTGTAGGTTTTAATTTTTCGAATTTCGAAAGGACTCACTCGGTTCTTTTTCCATAAATCCTGGTTTTCAATTCCAGTTATAAGAACTTGTGCCATCAAACGAAGGCGGCGTGCAATCATTGATACCAGCAGATTAGAAGGATAATTAATTTTTAGAAGAGAAATGAAATATTTGGTTGCAAGTTGAGAATTGCGATCGCTGAGAGCATCTAAAAATCGAAACAAAAGAGTCTTTTCACTTTTTTCGAAAAAGAGCTCTACATCCAAAGGTGTTAGCTTCGGTAAGAATTCGGTTTGACGAATAAAGCTCATGATGTCTTCCTCGCCAAGATTGTATTCTACCCAATATTTATAAAGACTTTTGATGACCGCTGCAGGAAGGCTAGAAAATTTCTTTCCCGCTGTTTTTTCAATCCACTTAGTAAACTCCCTTTCACCAAACCCTACTTGAATTATTGTGGTATTCTTCCATGGTTTGGTTAGTTCGCTTTCGGTTAAATAAAGAAATATTAAATTGGCGGAGAAAGATATTTTTTGATTCATTTCGAAAGCAACTTTTTCTGAGATTCCATCAAGAAGAATTATTTCCTTTTCTGGGAACAATTTAGGTAGCATTCTTTCCGCTTCCATTTCCTTCCAGGTCTTTTCATTGTCTACCCGATGGACGATATTGGTTTTAAATTTGGTTTTTATCTGAGGAAAATAATGCTGTTCCCAAAAATGACGACTGATATTGAGAGAAATGAGAAAAAAATACTGGTTGCTGGGAATATTACTGGTGATCCATTTTTGAAAAGTCGTTTTTTCCATGAACAATAACCTTCCAGTTTATTCTTTGAATGAGAAAACCAACTGCACCATGAGAATCAGTCCGATAAAAGGGTATTCCTAAATCGTTTAAAAGCTTCAAGGTACGTTGGTCGGGATGGCCATAACGGTTTTCACCCGTAGATATTATAGCAAGAGATGGCCGAACTTGTCGGATAAGTTGTGCTAAGTTGGTTGTATAAGACCCATGGTGAGGAATAATTAGAACCTCGGATTGAATTTTGTCTTCTCCGGCTTTGAGAAGTTGATGAATTCCCTCCTCTTCTATATCGCCACAAACTAAGCAAGAAAAATTTCGGATGGAAAGTCTATATACCAATGCTTGATCATTTTCTTTAAACCCGGAAATCGGAATAATTTCTATTTGATAGGGATGGTGATGCTTTGAAATGGTGGGAGAGTCGATTGGAGTTGTTATTATACCTCCTTCCAACTGGTTTTCGAAACGTCCATAGATCCCCGGGACATCATATACTTCTGTTAAACTTTGGATTCCTGCCGTGTGGTCCTGATGATAATGAGTGAGATAAACTGACTGGAGCTGATGTATGCCATAATTNNCTGAAGTTGCTGTATTCCATAATTTTTTAGGAAAGGGAGCAAAATGGTGTATCCAGCATTCCCGTAGCTTCTGATGACCCCCCCGGTATCAATACAAATTGCCTGATTATCGAAAAGACCTACCAGCGCTAAACCTTGTCCGACATCCAGAACCCATACCTGGAACTGAGGTTGTACCGAGGAACCGAATATGATTAATATTAATGACAAGAAAATCATACTTCCCAGAAGGATAGTTTTTAGTTTTTTCGTCATGAACAAAGTAATTAAGAATGATAATGATACCCAGAATACCCAGCCGAAAATTCGTTGCTTTTCGACATCAAAATTCCAAAAGAGATGAGGAATATTATTCTGGCTCCACTCCGATAGTGTAATCAGGATTCGAATTAAAAAACGAATTAGGTGAGAAAAGACGTTGGTCAAAGGTGGAATCCATGAAACAAATATGGAAATAAAATTTATGAGTATTGAAAGCTGAGCAATGGGAATCAAGATCAGATTGCTGGTCCAGATGAGACTGGAAAAGGAGAGTCGGTTAAGAATAAGAAGAGGAAGCGTAAAAAGGGAAACAGCCGTTGAGAGTAAGATACTGCTGGTTATCCATCGAAGCAATTTTGTGGATTGAGTAGAAATTGGGTTTTGAGAACTAACAAGAATAATTGCCAAAGTTGATACAAATGAGAGTTGACATCCAGGTTGGAAGATAATTTCCGGTTGGAGGCAAAACATCACCAGAAAGGTAATAGAAATGAAATGAATTGAGAAGGTGTTGCGACCTATTTGCTTGGTTACAAGATAAAGGGCGAACATAAGAAAAGCTCGAAAGGCAGATGGGGCAATACTGCAGAAAAAAAGATAAAGGAAGCAGAAAAAAATACTCATGCCCATGGCTAAAGGCTTTGGGCATCGGATTTTTTGTAAAACGAAGAAAAGAATGCCTCCTAAAATAGTGAGATGGAGACCAGATATGCAAAAAGTATGGTAGATGCCAGTTTCCTGCAAAAGAGCTGTATTATCTTGAAAAAGATCATTTTTTTCTCCCCAAAGCATGGCAGCAAAATAGGGATATTCATCACCCAGTTTAATCCTCCAATGATTGGATAAGGCTTTTCTCTTTTGTTCAAAGCTCGATAGAAAATTATTCCAGAAGGTATTGTTGCCGATCGGGCGACATTTATATACTTGAATTTCGCCAAAAATTCTTTTTCTCCTCCAATAGGTTTGAAGATTGATGCTTCCGGGATTGGAGCAAGCTAAAAAAGGCTGAAAAAGTCCGGTTACCTCCACTCTCTGAAATAAAAATTGGTCGAGATCTAATTCTGGATTTTTTAATAGGAGAACCGGCCGATATCCCGAAAAAGATTCGATTTTGCTCAAATAATATTTTTCATTGATCCGCTGAATTGTTCCCTGATAAGTTATCTTTGTGCCTTGAACCAAGCGAAAAGCATTTATGGGAATCTGGTAAGCAAAATAATGGATGAAACCGGCAAACATCAACCAAAAGAGGCAGTTAGCAAGACTAAACCAAAGAGAATATTTATAAAGAAGGATTTGTCCAAAAAAGCCCAAACCAAATAAAACGATTATCATTAATAGGGATAAATTAAAATACTCTTGAAGAAAAAAACCAATGATAATCCAGGTACTAAAAAGGAAAGCCGGGTAACGAAAGAATTTGTGAAAAACATTTGGAGGAATGGTTTTATTGTTAATGGATAATAAATAATTGTATTCAGAATCGAAGCTATCGTATGATTTTAAATTCATAGCTCATATTTATAGTATTTTAATTTAAGATAACACTGTTAAAAAGTATTTTTATTATAACATAATAATATAATACACTATTACTAATATTGTTGAGAATACCCTTGACTTAGGTTTTAAAATTTTTGTTATTGAGGAATTGAGGATGAAAAGAGGTATGGGAAAAAGAAATGGAACTCGCCCATGGTGGTTGAGTTCCATTTGAATTCAAAATTCACTCATCGTTGCCCTTCCAATCGGGAAAAAATTATGAAATCGGTTTTCCTTTAAAAGGAATGAGAAACCAAACCGGAGGCCTTTCCCGAACTACGGAAAAGCTCCATTTTTTGTTTAAGGGCTTTTTTCATGGCCGTAGTAGCTTGAGCGAGATGTTTTTCAAAAGCGATATCATCGGGTGCATTTGATAGCGAATTCCTCAAAGATCGGGCAAAGGCTGCCTTCAAATCACTGTTAATATTGATTTTAGCAATTCCATGGTCAATCGATGATAGAAGCTTCTCTTCAGGAGTGTCTGATCCACCATGTAATACCAGAGGAACTGCAACTTTCTTGCGAATGGCAATTAAACGATCGATATCGATAGTCGGTTTTTTTCGGTATAATCCATGGGCAGTGCCGATAGCCACTGCCAGGGCATCAACTCCGGTTTTATTCACAAAATCCAAGGCTTGGTCGGGATTGGTGAGCCCGGTGGTTTCAGTGTTTAGTTCTTCGGTTCCTGTTTCCCCCTCGGTTCCTCCCACCAAACCTAATTCAGCTTCAACAGCGATATCAACTGCATGGGCAACTCGAACTATTTCTCGAGTAATTTCTACGTTTTCTTCATAAGGTAAATGGGAACCATCAAACATGACCGAATTGAAACCAGAAGCAATTGCTTTGATTACTATTTCAAACGAATTGCCGTGATCAAAATGGAGACCAATTGGAATCTTGCTCAAGTTAATTTCTCGCAAAATAATGGAACATAATCGTTCCATGCCAGCATAATCACTTTCAACTGTACCGAACATGATAATTATTGGCGATTGGTTTTCCTGGGCAGCTTCAACCAACCCTCTGGTATATTCCATGTTGAAGGTGGTATAAGCTCCAATTGCATAGTGTTCTTGTAAGGCGTGTTGCAAAAGATTTTTAAAAGGTGCTAAAGCCATTTATCTTGTCTCCCTTCTCTTTATAAAAGAGTAATTTTTGTGAATTTTTAAAATTTGGTAAGATTATCAACCCTCTTTTCTATCTTGAAAATATCATCAAATGAATTCTTTAATCTGTTATCTTGAGGCTTCGTTTTCGAAGTCGTGAGGATCCCATCTTTTAATTATTTTAAAAAAATTTACTAAATGAGATTGCCACGTC
>DPKX01000105.1 GCA_003542295.1 Candidatus Atribacter hydrocarboniphilus | reverse complement strand
GACACGATGACCTATTCTTAAAACATAAGAACACCATTCTGATTTAATTTCTGGTAGACAGTTGGCTTTCTTCAAATTCCTGGTTTTCCTTTTGGTTCTCATCATCCTTGAGAGTATCTTCGGCTCGAACCGGGTTCTCTACTTTTTTGTCTCCAACCAATTGGCCATCACGAAAAGAAAGGATTCTTTTGGTATGAAGGGATATATCATGTTCATGGGTGACCAAAATTATGGTTTTCCCTTCATCATTAAGAGTTTGAAATATTTGCATGATCTCTTCACCTGATCGAGTGTCAAGATTCCCAGTTGGCTCATCGGCGAGGATGATTGACGGATCGTTAACTAAGGCCCGAGCAATAGCAACCCGCTGGGTTTGTCCACCAGAGAGCTGGTTAGGCCGATGGTGCATTCGATCTTCTAATCCCACCTTTGCTAAGAATTGCTTAACTATCTCATTTCGTTCAACCCTCGAAACACCAGCATAAATCAATGGTAATTCCACATTTTGAAAAGCATCTAATCTTGGAAGTAAATTAAAACTCTGAAAAACAAAACCTATTTTTTTATTTCGAAAGGTTGCCAGAGTATTATCTTTCAACATTGACACATCTTGTTGGTCAAGCAAGTAACGACCACTGGTTGGGGTATCAAGGCATCCTAAAAGATTCATCAAGGTTGATTTTCCTGAGCCAGAAGGACCCATAACCGATACAAACTCACCAGGATAAATTTTAAAAGAAACATTCTGAAGGGCTTGCAACTCAAAGGTTTCCATCTTATAAATCTTAGTTAGTTCTTCAACGACAATAATCGGTTTATTCAATTCGCTATTCAACATCTTTAAAACTCCAATGCAATAAATTTAATTTTGGTTATTTTCGATGACTTCATAACTTTTCTGTTTTATTGATGAAAAGCAACTACAGTTCCTCAATAACAATCTCCTTCCCAGCTACCTTGAAGAGCTGTGCCTTCGAAAGGATAAACGTATAGACCGCCTTCTGGTAATTGAGTTTGGCATTCTCCAGAGCCAATTCACTCTCCTTGAGGGTTCGGTCGGTGATAAAACCAGCCTGATACTGCTGGGATTGGAGTCGGTAAGTTTCTTCAGCGATTTGCATTTCTAACTGAGCGGTGAGAGTGTCCTGATCGGATTGGATGAAGAGCTGGTAGGCATCCAATACCTCAAGGGTGATTGAATCAGGGAGAGCCTGCAGCTTTCTCTCGATTTGGGCCAGGATGATTTCCTGTTGTTGTTTTCGTTCTTTGGAGATCCCTCCATCAAAGGGAATCCAGGTTACTTCTAATCCCAGTCCCCAGCCGGATGAAGAAGGAGTAAAAGGGTCTTGATTGATGGCGCTGGTTGAAAAGGTATCATTCCCTTCAGAGAGCTGACCGGTGACCTTCCAATCCAAGACCCACTCTGGGCTTTGTAGGTCAAACCGTACCGCATAGTTTTCTTCAACATAGGATCCAATGAGATGAATTTTAGCCTGACGGTTCCGTTCAATCTGTTTTAAGGTGATGGTCTCGATTTCTCTTTGCCAGAGTAAGTCCTTGAGGTCAGTATGGTCAGACTGAGCGTGGGTGGTTAACTGATCCAATTCCTCAGCCAGTGGCTGATAGGGAAAATCCTTTTCGAGACTGATTGGGGCATCGAGAGGGTACCCGATCATTTGATTGAGCTGCTGTTTCTTGAAAAGCAAACTTTGGTTGGATTGGTCGAGGTTGATCCGGGCTCTTTCTACGGTTTGTTTGGCCTTGAGGAGATCCACCGATGAGGCCATTCCCAGTTGGTACTGGTTTTCTATATCAGCCTGGAGAGTGTGGGCTTGCTCAAGGGTTCGCTGTGCCATCTCGGTGGTCCATTCCGCTTTGAGGACTTCAAAGTAAGCGGTGATGGCTTTGAGCTTGGTATTCTCCTCGGCATTCTTGAGAGCATTTTGGGCTTGGCTGAGGGCGAGGTCAGCTTGCTCGAATTGGTTGGCAAGATCACTGGAGGTCTCATTCAAGGCAATCGAATCACTGATTGAAAGGAGAGCATTTGACTCTGCCTCTCCAACTAAAGTTACATCTCCAGTGACTTGAACGGAGGGGTTGAAGCCTTTTTCCTTTTGAGCAATACGACGATTCGACTGGGCAATTTTATAGTTATCCTGGGCATCCAGGACGCTACTCTCATTTGCCATAGCGAATTCGACTACCTGGGAGAGGGTCAAGCTGATTTCCTTTTCTCCAGCATCACTGGCATCGGCACCAAAAGGAGAAAAGACCAGAAAATATCCGATGAAAACCAAAAGAGGAATAAAGGTATTCCTCTTTTTGCTGAATCCTCGGTATGTCATGATTGATCATCACCTCATTGGGGGTAACAAGTTCGGTATTGGAACGTTTTTTAAGGTAAACTATCTTATTTATCTCAATTCTTAAAAAGAAATTCCAAATCTTCTTTATTTTCCAACGACTCCTTAGGTAAAATTTTATAATTTGACAACACTTGAGAATATCACATGAAAACATGTATTACAAATAAGCAATCTACAAATCAATCCTCTATAATACAATTATAAGTATTCAGTCATGGAAAATAGGGGGGTGAAATCGTGAAAAAATATTTATTTCAAATAATATTCATTGTAATTACCCTGTTCATTTTTTCAAATATATCCTTTTCCCAAGTGGATCTGGTTTCTTTGGTAAAAAAAGTAAAACCCACTATTGTAGCTATCTATACCTTTAATAATCAGGGTCAAAGCTTAATGCAAGGAAGTGGTTTCTTTATAAATAATCAAGGAGACGTTATCACCAATTGGCATGTTATTGAAAATGCTCATAGCGCTGTGGTAAAGACCTTTGAAGGGAATTCCTATTTAGTAAAAGAGGTTCTAGGAGGAAGCAAAGAAAGTGACTTGGCTTTGCTTTCAATAGATTCCCGAAATGATTCAGTGCAAGGCCTTCCAATTTCTCATTCAATCCCTGAAATTGGTGAAAGGGTATTGGTTATGGGAAATCCTTTGGCCCTTGAGTTTAGCGTATCTGATGGAATTATTGCTGCAATAAGGATGATTCCCGAATACTCGAATGGAGAAGTCATACAAATAACCGCTCCGGTTTCTCCTGGTTCCAGTGGGAGTCCAGTAATGAATATGCAGGGTGAAGTAATCGCCGTTGCTTTTTATGTCTATTTTCATGGGGAAAATTTGAATTTTGCTATTCCAAGCCAAAGAGTGATAGATATCATCAACAATAAAAGACCTAACCCGGTTACTTTAGCTCAATTATCAATCGAGGATTTTAAAATTTTTGAGGATTCTTCGCATAAATTTTCAGTAAGCTATCCTTCTCAATGGGAACTGGTAACTCAGAATTATCAAAACCAGGTCATTAAGGGCTTTCTTGCACCAATTGACAGTCAAAATGATCATTTCCGTGAGAATCTTAATGTTATAGTTGAAACCTATCAATCTCCAATTTTATTAAATGATTACTATCAATGGAATATCAATCAATTAAAATCTTTTCCCGACATCCAATTTTTAGGAAATTATGATGGTTTTGTTTCGGGTGTTCCTAGTAAAATATTGATTTATAGTCGTTCTCAAAGTGGAATAAATCTGACTTTTTCACAAGTATTTTTCGTTCAAGAAAATACTGGTTATATTTTAACCTTCACTGCAGAATCTGATAGGTACCAGGCTTATCAACCAATTTTTCAACAAATAATGGATCGTTTTCGATTGAATGGAAATTTTTAACAATTTTTCATTTTATCCAAAATCTATTATATTAAAACTCTGAGGTGTTAATAATGAAATTAAAAATCGAAGGTATGAGTTGTCAACATTGTGTCATGAGAGTGCAGAAAGCGCTTCAAGAAGTTCCTGGCGTTTTGGCTGTTCGTGTTGATTTAAATAAAGGAGAAGCCGACGTAACTGTCAAAGAGGGAGTTTTCACTCCAGCCTTAATAGCAGCAATTAAAAATGCCGGTTATGAATCCCAAGTTTTATAAAGCCACGGTAAAAAATTGATAGACCATCACCATTCTTGGCAATACCATGCCAGAAAAAACTGAGTAAGTAGGAGGAAATAGTATGGAATTTATTGAATATTTAGAAATGAAAATGCCAGTGATTGGTCTTGGAACCTGGAATTTAAGAGGGAAGGAATGTTTTGAAGCAACTCTTTCTGCCCTTGAGATTGGTTACCGACATATCGACACTGCTGAAATGTATGAAAATGAAAGTGAGATTGGGGAAGCCCTAGCTCAATCTTTGGTTCCACGTGATGAAATATTTCTAACTACCAAAGTTTGGTCAACTCATCTTCAATACCAAGAGGTAATCCGTTCTTTAGAAACCAGTCTAAAAAAACTGAAAACCGATTATGTTGACTTGTTACTCATTCATTGGCCGAACCTAAATATCCCCTTATCCGATACTTTGAGAGCGATGAGCTACCTTAAAAATATGGAGATGTTGAAATTCATTGGAGTTAGCAATTTTGATAAAGATCTTCTTATGAAAGCTCAACAAATGTCTTCTTTGCCTATTATGAATGTCCAGGTTGAATACCACCCCTTTCTTGACCAAAAAAACATTTTGAGTTACTGCCAAAAAAATAATATTTCATTAACTGCATACTGTCCTCTGGCCCGAGGTCGTGAACTTAATAATCCAACCTTGGAAAAAATTGCCAGCAAACATAAGAAAACTGTTCCCCAAGTTATGCTTCGTTGGTTAATCCAGCAAAAAAACGTAGTCGCCATCCCTAAAGCAAAAAGCGCAGATCATCAGAGGTTAAATTTTGATATTTTTGATTTTCAACTTTCTTCCGATGAAATGAGCACCATTTTTCAGTTAAACCGAAACCAAAGGTTGGTGAAAGGATAACCATCGGTTTTAATTTGAAGAATTCAGTATGGCTGCTCATAAATAAGTCCTATCAATAAAACTGGAAAATGATAAATAAATGATGAAATTTAGTATCATTTTTTGCTATTATATATTATGTTTTAGCTGCAATTATAATACAGTATTTGGAGGTTATTCATGACAACGAGTCAAAGCTACAATCCATACGAAAACATGTTACAATTACTCGATTCTGCTGCTGACCAACTTGGTTTGAGCCCTGATGATTATATCTCCCTTCGTTCTCCCGAAAGAGAACTTACCGTTTCATTCCCAGTTGAAATGGATGATGGTCATGTCGAAATGTTTACTGGTTATCGAGTTCAACATTCCAGCAGCAGAGGTCCCTGCAAAGGAGGGCTTCGATATGCACCCGATGTAACGATTGATGAAGTGAAGGCTTTGGCTGCCTGGATGACTTGGAAGTGTGCTGTTGTTAATATTCCTTATGGCGGAGCAAAGGGAGCTGTTCGGTGTGACCCTTCAAAGTTAACAAAAAAAGAACTTATGCAAATAACCCGTCGTTATACCGCCATGATTCTTCCTTTAATTGGTCCAGAAAAAGATATTCCAGCCCCTGACCTCAACACCAACGCCGATGTTATGGGGTGGATCATGGACACCTATAGCATGTTCAAGGGTTTCTGTGTACCAGGTGTTGTAACTGGTAAACCCATTGAAATCGGTGGCTCACTGGGAAGAAGGGAAGCAACCGGAAGTGGCGTGGCTTTCGTTACGAATGAAATCGCCAAAAAAATGAATATTGATTTAA
>DPKX01000142.1 GCA_003542295.1 Candidatus Atribacter hydrocarboniphilus | reverse complement strand
GGGAGAGGAAAGAAGGATAAGTGGGAAAATTAGGAGATAAGGGGTGAAAATTTTATCAATTAAACTGGAAATAGGCAACGACCGGGGTATGATCGGAAGGTTTTTCCCATCCTCGCGGCTCTTTATCGATATAACAATCGATAGCAGATTGGGCTAATGAAGGAGTACAGAGAATATGATCGATCCGCCAACCGATATTGAGACGAAAGGAATTTCTTTCCCGGTAGTCCCAAAAAGAATATTGATCCGGTTGGGAATTAAATTGACGAAAAAGGTCGATCAAACCCCAATTGACAGTATTATGATAAACTTTACGAACATCTTCGTGAAAACAAACATGATTCTTTTTTTCTTCCGGATTAGTCACATCAATAGCACTTGGTGCCACATTCATATCGCCAACCCAAACCAGAGGATCTTGAAGAGAAAAGTCATTTTTCAACCAATTATGAATTCTTTGTAAAAATCTCATCTTATATTGATAGTCAAGATGGTCAATTGATTTTCCTTGAGGGATGTATGAATTCAAAAGGAAAAATTGAGGGGTTTGAATCAGGAGTAAACGGGTATCGGCAAGGGGATCCTCACCATCATTAAAACCAAAATGAACTTTGATTGGTTCAAAACGAGTTGCTACTGCAACTCCATTGTAAGCTTTTTGCCCTCGATAGATGATTTGATATCCAAGATCATAAAAAAAGTCAACCGGGAAAAGTTCATCAGTTACTTTCGTCTCCTGTAAAGCTAATAGATCTACCGGGTTTTTATATAGCCACTGTTCTAATATTGGTAGTCGGGACCGGACTGAGTTTACGTTAAATGTTGCAATTTGGATTGGTTTCATACACCCTCCTTTTTTTAATTTTTTTATCTATTCTTCTTTGGTATTGAGTTGATCAATTTCTTCGGCGATGGTTTCCCATTTTTGCATAAGAATAGTGATTTTTTCATTGGTTTCCTTCAACTCTTTCATTAAAGTTTGAACTTGGTCTGAATCAGTTAATATTGACGGATCACATAAGAGAGATTCATTTTCAGATTTTTTCTTTTCAAGTTTCGAGATGGCATCTTCAATCGGTAATAAACGATTTTGGATTTCTCTTTTTTTCCGGGAAAGGAAGTTTCTGGCTTCAGCTTCAATTCGTCGAATTTCCCGTTTTTTAGATTGAGTTGTCTTTTCTTTTTCTGACTGGTCTGAGTCACCAGAAAAAAGGGCTTGTCGTTGTTCTCTTTTTTCGTTGTAATAAGAATAATTCCCGGGATATTCGTAAATTTTACCGTCTCGAATTTCGATAACCCGTTCAACTATATTGTCAAGAAAATATCGGTCATGGGAAACGATGAAGATAGTTCCTTTATATTCCATTAAAGCTCTTTGAAAAAGTTCGTTGGTACTCATGTCCAAATGGTTGGTTGGTTCATCAAGAATTAAAAAATTGGTTTCATTCATGAGAATTTTTACCAAAGTTAACCGAGCTTTTTCTCCTCCCGATAAAACCGGAATCGGTTTATAAATATCGTCTCCAGAAAAAAGAAATGCTCCCAAGAGGTTTCTCTTTTCAATATCAAGCATTTTGGTTCGAATTGAATTAACCTCTTCCCAAATAGTATGAGCATAGTTGAGGTTTTGGGCGCTTTCTTGAGAAAAGAAGGCGATTTTTACTTTGTCGCCACGTATAACTTGTCCCGAGGTGGGGGCTTCATGGCCAGATATTATTCTGGTGAGAGTTGATTTTCCGGCTCCATTCACTCCGGCGAGGGCTACTTTTTCTCCTCGATAAAGAGAAAAATTGATATTCTCGAATATAAAACGACCGTCATATTGTTTGGATAAATGCTCAACTTTGAGAACTTCCAAGCCACTTCTTTCCCCAGAAGGGAAGTGGATTGACACCGGTTTGGCTTCTTTCTCCATTTCGACCAGATCAAGCCTTTCCAACATTTTAATTCGACTTTGGACTTGTGTTGCTTTAGTCGCTTTATAGCGAAATCGCTCAATAAAGGCTTCGGTTTTTTCGATTTTTTTCCGTTGGGTTTCAATTTCTTTTTCAATGAGTAAACGTTTTTGATCCTTTTCTTTTAAATAAAAGGAGTAATTCCCATGGTAGAAGTTCAATTTTCCATTAAAAATTTCAAAGGTTAATTGGGTGATTTTATCTAAAAAACGCCGGTCATGGGAAATGGTTACCAACGTGCCCGGATAATCCTCGAGATACTTTTCCAGCCACTCCATATTTTCAGTATCAAGGTGATTAGTCGGTTCATCAAGTAACATGATATCGGGATTCGAAAGCAGAATTGAAGCTAAGAGTATTTTCATTTTCCAACCACCGGAAAACTCGGTACATAACTTATCATAGTCTTTTTCCTCAAAACCTAAACCATGCAAAATTTTTTTGGATTTTGCTTCAAATGAGTAACCGTCTAGAACCGAGAAGAGGTGTGAAGCTTCTTCATATTTTTTTAAAAGGTTCTGATATTGGTCAGATTGAGGATCGGTTAAAGCCATTTTATGCTCACAAGATTTAAGAGTGGCTTCAACAGTTTTTAAGCCAGTAACATTTTTTAAAAAGTCTATAATGTTGATTGGTTCTAATTCCACCAAATCCTGGGGAAGATATCCGATGGTTTTGTTCTTTGGAACTTCTACCAAACCCCGATCGGGAGTTATCTTTCCAAGAATGATATGGAAAAGAGTTGTTTTGCCGGTACCATTGTTACCAACCAAGCCAATGCGGTTTTTTTCGTTGATCGACAAGGAAAGACCATTAAATAGTGTCTTTCCGTTAAAGCTGAGATAAATATCCTGGAATTGTATCATTTTTAGTAAATCCCTATGACCATGATAAAATAACAAATATTTATTATATCAACTTTTTGGCTTAATGCCCAAAGTGAACTCGGTACAATAAATTATATTCTCCCTATTTTCCATAGAAGCTTAATTTATCAAGCTCATTTAGAATAATCGAGGAAAATTTATGAACAATTTCTTACCAACTACCAAAAGCGAAATGAAAGCCCGAGGATGGGATGAAGTGGATTTTATCCTGGTTTCAGGTGATGCTTATGTTGATCATCCCTCTTTTGGAACGGCAATCATATCCCGTTATTTAGAGAGCCGTGGTTATCGAGTTGGGATTTTGTCTCAACCTCGCTGGCAGGATACTCGTGATTTCACCAGCTTAGGTAAGCCGCATTTAGCTTTTTTGGTCACTGCTGGAAATCTCGATTCAATGGTCAATCATTATACCGTAGCGAAAAGAAAAAGAACCAAAGATGATTATTCACCGGCAGGAAAAACCGGCTTTCGACCGGATCGGGCGACCATCGTCTACACTCAAAATAT
>DPKX01000273.1 GCA_003542295.1 Candidatus Atribacter hydrocarboniphilus | reverse complement strand
AGGGAGGATAACATAGATGGAAGCGAGAGCGACCGCAAAATATATCAAAATATCTCCACGGAAAGCTCGACAGGTTGTTGATATCATCCGCGGAAAAAAAGCCGATGAAGCTTTATCTTTGCTTCAATTTGTTCCCAAAAAAGCTTCCCGACTGGTTTATAAAGTGCTTAAGTCGGCAGTTGACAATGCAGAAAATAACCTTAATTTAAATACCGATAGTTTGGTGGTTTCAAAGGCCTTTGTAAATCAAGGTCCAACCATGAAAAGAATTCGAGCTCGAGCAATGGGAAGAGCAAATGTTATTCGAAAAAGGACTTCTCATATTACCATTGCAGTATCAGATATGGAGGAGGGAAGCTAATTGGGACAGAAAGTTAATCCGATAGGACTTAGGTTAGGAATTATTCGAGGATGGCAATCTCGCTGGTATGCAGATAAAAAATATCGAGAATATTTAGCAGAAGATCTTCAAATTCGACAGTTTGTTAGAGAGAAGTTGCAAAGAGCCGGTGTTTCAGCAGTTGAAGTAGAAAGACTTGCCAACCAGGTTAAGGTAATCATAAAAACTTCACGGCCAGGAATTGTAATTGGACGAAAAGGATCTGAAGTTGAAAGTCTTCGTAAATCGATTCAAAAATTGGTTGATAATCCAAATGTTCAAATTACTGTTGATGAGATTAAGGTTCCAGAAATTGATGCTTACTTGGTTGCTGAAAATGTTGCTTTTCAAATTGAAAGAAGGGTTTCCTATCGACGAGCAATGAAGCAAGCCATTACTCGTGCTCTTCGATCAGGTGCTATTGGAATAAAAATTTCCTGTTCAGGAAGACTCTCCGGAGCAGAAATTGCACGAGAAGAATGGTATCGTGAGGGTCGATTACCCTTGCAAACTCTTCGGGCTGATATAGATTTTGGATTTACCGAAGCGAACACCACCTATGGCAAAATCGGAGTGAAAGTGTGGATTTTTAAGGGTGAAGTGATTAAAACCGGTGAGGTTCTGGAAGGAGTATCCAGTACCAAGGTTGATAATCGTAAGGAGGATACTGAAGCATATGTTGATTCCGAAGAGAGTTAAATATAGAAAACAAAACCGTGGAAGGATGAGTGGTGTTGAAACCCGCGGTGCAACCGTAGATTTTGGCGAATTCGGTTTACAAGCTCTAGAACCACAATGGATAACGAATCCCCAAATCGAAGCAGCCCGAATCGCCATTTCTCGGCATCTTAAAAAGGGAAAGATCTGGATTCGGATTTTTCCAGATAAACCTTTTACAAAAAAACCGACTGAAACTCGTCAAGGAAAAGGTAAGGGACCAGTTGAGGGATGGGTAGCGGTGGTCAAACCAGGACGCGTTCTTTTTGAAGTATCAGGTGTTGACCGGGAAACTGCCTATGAGGCACTTCACCTGGCTGCTCAGAAGTTGCCCATTAAAACAAGAATAGTTGAGAGAAAGGCAGAATAGAGGTGTTGTTAATGAAAGCTTCGGAAATCCGCAATATGACTGGGGATGAACTTAATAAAAAGTTGAGTGACCTGCGAACCGAGCTTTTTAATTTACGATTTCAAGCGATAACTGGACAATTGGGGAATCCTCGACGGATTCACATGGTTAAAAAAGATATTGCCCGGATCAAAACCATTGTCAATGAACGTGAAATGTTTGGAAAGACGCAGGAGGTCAAATCAAATGGCTGACCGAAAAAGATTCACAGGTGAAATTATTAGCAATAAAATGGATAAAACTGTACTGGTTCGAGTAATACGGATTAGCGAACATCCTTTTTATAAGAAAAAAATGAAAAAATCCAAAAAGTATAAAGCCCACGACGAAGCCGGTATTTGTGATATAGGAGATCGAGTCATAATTGAAGAAACCAGGCCTCTCAGTAAAACGGTTCGGTGGAGAGTAGTGGATGTAACTTTAAAGGCGAAAATAAAGGGAGGAGAGGACATTGATTCAATCGAGAACAATGCTTGAAGTTGCCGATAATACCGGTGCCAAAAAGATAATGTGCATCCGGGTTATGGGTGGCTCTAGACGTCGATATGCATCGGTTGGAGATATAATCATAGCTGCTGTTAAAGAGGCAGAGCCACGATCAAATGTGAAAAAAGGTGAAGTAGTCAGAGCGGTAGTGGTGAGAACTCGTAAAGAAATCGGTCGGGTGGATGGAACCTATATTCGCTTTGATGATAATGCTGCAGTCCTCATTACACCGGCGAATGTCCCACGAGGGACTCGCATATTCGGACCAGTTGGGCGAGAACTGCGTGAGAAACAATTTATGAGAATCGTCTCCCTCGCTCCAGAAGTTGTATAAGGGATGTGAAGATGATGATAAAGAAGGAAAATTTAAAAGTACCGATAAAAAAGGGCGATACGGTGGAAGTGGTTCACGGAAAGGACAAAGGAAAAAGAGGAAAAGTTCTGACCGTTCTTCGTACCGATCAAAAAGCAGTTGTAGAGGGTATCAATTTAGTAAAAAAACATACCCGGGCAACCCAAGAGAATCCTCAAGGGGGCATAATCACCAAAGAAAATCCAATGAGGATATCCAATTTGCGTTTAGTGTGCAGCCGGTGCAATCAGTTGACCAAAATAAAAAGATCAACCGTTTCTGATTCCGAGTACCGGGTACGTATCTGCAAAAAATGCAGTGAAATTATTGACAAGGTATAAGGAGGATTTTGGGAGTGTCAGTTACCAAGGAAAAATACACCAATGAAGTCATACCGGTCCTTATGAAGCGGTTTGGATATGGAAATGTAATGGAAATACCAAAAATGATCAAGATCGTAATTAATGAAGGAATAGGAGATGCTACTCAAAACCAACATTTCCTTGATCTCGCTGTTGATGAATTGACTGCCATAACCGGACAAAGGCCGGTTATTACCCGAGCGAAAAAATCGATTTCTAACTTTAAATTGCGAAAAGGAAATCCAATTGGATGTAAGGTTACCCTTCGGGGTCAACGGATGTTTGAGTTTTTGGACCGTTTCCTCAATATCTCAATTGCAAGAATTCGAGACTTTCGAGGATTTCCTGATGGGTGTTTTGACGGTAGGGGGAGTTGTACTATTGGTATTCGAGAACAACTCATTTTTCCCGAAATAAATTATGATAAAGTTGAAAGAGTGAGAGGCATGAATATTACTTTTGTTACAACTGCCAAAACCGACGAAGAAGCCAAAGCACTTCTCGAAGTTTTGGGATTACCTTTTCGAAAGTAAAGGAGGAAAATTGAATGGCTCGAAAGGCCAAAATTGTTCGAAACCAACAACAATTAAAATATAAAAATCGATACCGAAATCGTTGCGCCTTGTGTGGCCGGTCCCGAGGATATTTACGGGATTTTGGCATGTGTCGAATCTGTTTCCGGTCCCTGGCTAATAAGGGAGAAATACCCGGTGTTACCAAATCGAGTTGGTAGGAAGGAATAAATAAAATGGCACATACTGATCCTATTGCTGATATGCTTACCCGTATACGGAATTCTCTAAAGGCGCGAGAAAATTCTGTGGTGATACCTTATTCGAAGCTAAAAGGAGAATTAGCACGCATTTTAAAAGAAGAAGGATATATACAAAACTATAAAATAGTAGCTCGTGAGAATAAGTCAAGTGATATGATAATTGATCTGAAATATGGAATGAAAAAAGAGCGAATTATCAATGGCTTAAAAAGAATCAGTAAACCAGGTTTACGGATTTATGCAGGAAAAGATGAAATACCCGTTCTCTTGGGTGGGATGGGAACGGTAATCGTATCGACCTCACAGGGAATTATGACTGGAAAAACCGCAAAAAAATCAGGAGTTGGCGGAGAGGTCATCTGTTATATATGGTAGAAAGGGGATCCATGATATGTCACGCATAGGGAAAAAAGCGATCGTTGTTCCTTCGGGGGTCAATATTGAGATCGACGGTCTATCCGTTCGGGTGAAGGGTCCCAAGGGATTATTAGAGAGGCAATTTCATCCACGCATGAAAATAGTTAAAGAGGTGAATGAGATCAAAGTGGTTCCACAAGGAGAGACGAAGCTTGATAAGTCTCTTCACGGACTAACTCGAACTCTGATTGCTAACATGGTTCATGGAGTTAGTGATGGTTTTGAAAAATCATTGGAACTAGTCGGAGTTGGTTATAAAGCTCAGAAAAAAGGAGACGCTTTGGTTATGAACCTCGGTTTTAGTCATCCGGTGGAAATTGTTCCTCCTAGCGGAATTTCATTTGATGTTGAAGGACAAATTATCAAAGTGAAAGGTGCTAACAAGGAACAGGTTGGACAGGTGGCAGCTGACATTAGAAAAATCAGAGAGCCTGAGCCATATAAAGGAACAGGAATTAAGTATATTAATGAATTTGTCCGAAGAAAACAGGGGAAGACCACGGCGAAGTAAGGAGGACCGAACATGCCTTTGGTAGATAAAAAACAAAAGAGATTTTACCGACATAAACGAGTACGTTCAAAAGTAAAAGGAACCGCCGAACGCCCCCGACTCTGTATTTACCGGAGTTTAAGTAATATTTACAGTCAAATTATTGATGACGATAAGGGAGAAACCTTGGCAGCTTTTTCTACCCTTTCAGCATCAATGAAAACTGTCTCCGGAACCAAAACCGAAAAAGCCCGGGAAGTAGGCAAGGGGATTGCTGAAATTGCTCAACAAAAAGGAATTAAACAAGTGGTGTTTGACCGGGGTGGTAATAGGTATCATGGTCGGGTTAGAGCTTTAGCTGAGGGCGCTCGAGAAGGCGGTCTTGAATTTTAATCCTTGGAGGTTGGAGAATGCAGAAAGTGAAGCCAGAAGGGCTTGAGCTTCAAGAAAGATTAATATCAGTTAGTCGAGTGAGCAAGGTTGTAAAGGGAGGAAAGCGATTTGGTTTCAGAGCGATTGTGGCAGTAGGGAATGGTGATGGAGTCGTTGGCTTAGGAATCGGAAAAGCCAAAGAAGTTCCCGATGCAGTTCGCAAAGCGGTTGAAAGAGCCAAAAAATCGCTGTTTTCTTTCCCAAGAAGGAAGTCGACAATTACCCATGAAGTTTTGGGAAAATATGGAGCAGGTTCAGTGGTTATGAAACCAGCTTCACCCGGTACTGGTGTGATTGCCGGGGGTCCGGTACGCGCCATAATGGAAGTTGCTGGTATTCGCGATATATTAACCAAATCATTAGGGACCAATAATCCTGTTAACGTTGCCCAGGCTACTTTGCAGGGATTAATGAGCCTCAAAGATCCTCGGGAAGTAGCACATTTGAGGGAAAAAAATTCCCAGGATTTTTTTGAAAGAGTATAGCGGAGTGATAGGTTTATGACTAAAAAATTACTGAAAATTACCCTAAAAAAAAGTGTGATTGGGAGATTAAAGTCACACCGACGAACTGTGCAATCATTGGGACTCAGAAAAATAAATCATAGTGTCATTCATGATGATAACCCCTCTATTCGAGGCATGGTCAACAAGGTTTCATATCTCTTAGAGGTTGAAAATATCGAAGGAGAGGAGGCGGCTTCAGAATGAAAATTAATGACCTCAAACCACAGGATGGATCTTTCCATCGCAGTAAAAGAGTTGGACGAGGAATTGGGTCAGGCCATGGGAAAAATGCTGGCCGGGGTGAAAATGGACAAAAATCCCGATCTGGAACCCATATCAGTGCGCATTTTGAAGGAGGGCAAATGCCCTTTGTTCGCCGGATACCAAAACGAGGGTTTCATTCCTTTACTCAAGAGGAATACCAGATTGTCAACCTGTCACAACTGAATCGCTTTGAGCCAGGAACTGAAATAACCAAGGACCTTCTTAAAGAAGCTGGTCTTATAGAAAGTACCTCTCTCAAATTAAAAATTCTTGCCAAGGGAGAACTGAATAAAGTTATAATTGTTCGTTCGGATGCTTTTTCAAAAAAAGCCAAGTCCCTCATTGAAGAAAAGGGCGGAAAAGCCGAGGTGCTTTAAAAATGTGGGAATCGTTGCTCAAGCTTTTTAAAATACCAGACCTTAAAAAGAGAGTTATATTCACTCTCCTCATGCTGGTTATATTTCGAGTTGGATCTCATGTCCCGGTTCCGGGTATTGATCCCCAAGCTCTGGCAAATGTTTTTTCTCGGGGTGGCTTGTTGAGTTTTCTGGATATGTTTGCCGGAGGAGCGTTAAGCCGTTTTTCCATCTTGGCACTAGGTATCATGCCCTATATTAATGCATCGATTATTTTTCAGCTTTTAACCTCAGTGGTTCCCAAGCTGGAAGAGCTTGCCAAGAGTGGTGAAGAGGGTCGTGATAAGATTGCTCAGTATACCCGATGGGGGACTATTCTTCTGGCAACAGTGCAAGGTTTTGGTATTACCGTTTGGTTAGAGAGTATGGGCGTAGTATTTGCTCCAGGAATTCCCTATCGAATTACGGTTATTTTAACCCTTACCGCAGGAAGTATGTTTCTAATGTGGTTGGGAGAATTGGTGTCAGACTATGGTATTGGCAACGGAATATCTTTAATCATATTTGCCGGTATTGTGGCTCGAATTATCCCACAAATGGTGAGTACTGTAGCATTAATTCGGGTTGGTGAAATCAATCCGATCATGTTTATTCTCAATTTGGCATTTTGGGTTCTCATCATTGCCTTTGTTGTTTTGTTTCAAGAAGCGCAAAGAAGGATACCAGTTCAATACGCAAAAAGAGTAGTGGGACGAAGAATGTATGGTGGGCAGAGTACCCATATCCCCATCCGGGTTATCCAGGGAGGGGTTATTCCGATTATCTTTGCATCTTCGATTCTCCTTTTCCCGGCGACTTTAGCTCAATTTTTCCAAGGTTCGGCTTTTATGAAATCGATCGCCGATGCTTTGACTCCTAATTCGCCATTATATTTGACGATTTATGCAGTGTTAATCATATTTTTTACTTTCTTTTATACAGCGGTTACTTTTAACCCAATGGAATTAGCGGATAATATGAAAAAGTATGGTGGTTTCATCCCCGGTATACGGCCTGGCCGACCGACTGTTGAATACCTCGATCGGTCTTTATCCCGGATCACTTTATGGGGAGCTCTCTTTTTGATGATTGTTGCCGTTCTGCCCGATTTGCTGGTGAGAGTTACCAATGTGACCACCCTCTATTTTGGTGGAACAGGAATTATCATCATGGTCGGAGTAGCCATTGAAACTGTGAGACAACTGGAAGCACAGCTTCTTATGAGACATTACGAAGGATTTATTAAAAAATAATTTAAAGGGGGAATTATATAAATGTTTATGGTGCTCCTTGGACCACCAGGGGCTGGTAAGGGAACCCAAGCAAAAAGAATAGAAGAGCAATATAATATACCACAGATCTCAACTGGTGATATCATTCGGTTAGCTATTCAAAGCAAATCGGAATGGGGAAAAAAAGCCGAAGAATATGTTCGGTCTGGTGAGTTAGTGCCCGATGAAGTGGTCATTGGAATTATACGGGAAAGACTTACCCAGGACACCTACCGTAATGGTTTTATGCTCGATGGTTTCCCCCGTAATCTTGAACAGGCTGAAGCATTAAACCAGCTTTTAAAAGAAATAGGGATTCAGCTGAACTTGGTTTTGCAATTTGATGTGGATCGCGATGAAGTAATCGAACGGCTCTCGGCACGAAGGATCTGCGAGAAATGCCAAACTCCCTATAATATGGTTTCTAAGCCACCCAAAAATGATGAGATCTGTGATATCTGTCAGGGGCGAGTCGTACAAAGACCCGATGATCGGCCTGAAGTTATCATGAATCGATTGAATACTTATGAGCAACAAACCAAACCTTTAATTGATTACTATCGTTCCCAGGGTATTCTCAAGGTTATCATTTCTAAGGGGTCGATAGACGATGTGTTTCAACAAGTTCAAAAGGT
>DPKX01000151.1 GCA_003542295.1 Candidatus Atribacter hydrocarboniphilus | reverse complement strand
AAAGAACTTGATGAACTCCGAAAGGCTAGGTCAGTCATGGATTCCGGGAAAAAAGATCCGACCAAAATTCAACAGTCGCTTTCTCGGATAGATAAAAGTGCCTTTGCTCATAGAATGATTGATATTTATAAAGGAAATATACCAGTGGATGATTTTAACTGCTCTAATTCAGAAAATAAGATTGAAGACTTAGCATTTCGGAGGTCTATTTGTTGAAGATCATTCATATATGCCAATACTACAACGACGGCTACGGATACCAGGAAAACCTTCTTCCCAAGTATCAGAAGAAACTTGGTCATGATGTTAAGGTCATCACTTCTAACAGGACGTCCTTTTTTAGTTCTGGCCAGCGGCCAAAAATCGTTGGAGTTGGCGAATATGAAGACAACGGTTTTACTGTCCATCGACTCTCAATCCTGGGAGAATTCAAAGGAAAGTTTGTTTTCTTCAAAGGTCTTCGGGAATTGCTAGAAGAAGAAAAACCTGATTATATATTCCATCATGGAATTACCTCGCCGTCTATTATTACTTGCGCGAAATATAAGGCAAAAAATTCTTCGGTTTTCCTAGTTGCAGATAATCACGCAGAATACTGTAACAGCGCCAGGATTCCAATCCTCAGTCATCTTTACTACCGCTTTTTATGGACTCCGCTTATCAAGAGAGTGTCACATCATGTCGATGTCTTCTTTTCAATAACCCCAGGATGCAAAGCATTTGCAGAGAAAGAGCTCTCAATCCCTGAAAACAAACACAAAATTCTTTACTTGGGATCAGATACTGAGGTCAACAAATACAATGAAACAGAAGGCAAAAAGGTTAGGGATCTATTTGGTATCCAACAGGATGAGATTGTTGCTATTACTGCTGGAAAATTCGATGAAAAGAAACGACTCGATTCTTTGATCAAAGCTTTCAGGAAAATCGATAGCCAGCAAACCAGATTAATCATCGTTGGATCCTTCCTTCAGGAGGAATACGAGAAATATATTGACGGTTGCATCGGCAAAGACGACAGGATAATCAAAGTCGGATGGGTTCAGGCAAACGAACTTTTCAAATATTTTAGTGCTTCTGATTTTGCAGTATTTCCCGGTGGGCAATCAGCAGTATGGCAACAAACAATATCTTGTGAACTTCCCTTGGTAATAAAATATTGGCCTGGAACCGAATATCTTTTGAGCAGGGATAATGGACTCTTCCTTTTTTCTGACAAACAGGAAGAAATTGAGCAGGCTCTTAAGGTTATGGTCAATTCACCAAAAACAAGGGGTGAAATGCGGGAAAATGCAAAGATCGTAAGAAACGAAATGTTGTCTTATGAGGTTATTGCAAAACAGTCCGTATCGTTTATCGATGAAAAGGATAAGGGCTGATTCCAACTTAATTTATTAATATATGACATATTGGGATTTGGAGGATTATCTTGTTTAAGAAGCTTTTTATCATACTAATTTATTGTGTTCTCTTAGATTTAATATATGTTTTACTTTTAAATCCAGTGGGTTTTACCTTTTCTAGGGAAAACCTTGACCCATCTATCCTAAAATATATTTATTCCTACCTCTTCTGTACTCTTGCAGGTTTTTTTATTCCGAGATCTTCTGGGCGCTTTTCGGGAATTACAATAATATTGATTTATATTATTATTGTTGTCCCTACTGTTCAAATATCCAAATACACTTCACCGGACTTCTACCAAATTATTTCTTTAGTTGCATTTTCTTTAGCTATTATGCTGTTTATTAATAAATTTTTATATTTTAAGTTTAAAACACCAAAATTTAAAGAAAATATAGGTTTAATTTTTGTTTTTTCCCTGTTCTTTATTTCATGTTTTGTTTTTTTCAATGTATTTGGAATAACACCAAAAGTTTTTTCTTTTTCCTCAAAGGAAGTTTATGCTTTACGGACTGAAGGGATATCACAAAGGTACAATTTATTTGTTAGGTATATACTTAGCTGGTATCCATGGATTACCTTTGGAATAATGCAATGGTATCTATTTATTAAACTCAAGCCCTTTTGGTCCTTTTCTCTTGTTTTTTTGGGTTTTTTAAACTTTTCAGTTTCGAGTCATAAAATATATTTTGTGTTACCGATTGCCGTTTTTGCTTTCCTTTGGTTATTCCAAAAAAAGAAATGCCTTTCTATTTCCGAATTAACGCTTTTTTATTGTTCCGCGATTTTTCTTTTTTACCTTTTATCACTATTTATTGATCCCATTCTAATAAAATCACTTATTGATCGAATAATTCCTGTCCATGCTGATCTATTTTCAAAATATTATGCATTTTTTTCTCATAATCCAAAAACATTCTGGGGATATTCCTTTTTAAAGGGCCTTGTTGAATATCCTTATTCAGAATGGCCAGGCCTAATTATTGGCTATCATGGCTATGGCTCAAATATCGCGAATGCAAACGCTCATTTTCTGGCAGATGGATACGCAAATGCGGGTTACTGGGGTGTTGCAATATATTCAATATTTATCATATCCTATTGCAAAATCATTGACGCTTTTGATGTAAGTTTTCTTTTCTCTTTATTGTTTTCATTTATTTTTGTAATGTTCATTTCTTCAACTTCACCTTTTACTGCCATGTTAACAGCTGGATTTGTGTGGCTGCCTCTTGTTTTGTTGTTGGGAATCGGTCGTAGAGATGAGATTCTCTGCCCTGAAAGACATCCTGTTAGTTGTGACACAGCAACTTATCTCATGTAGCTGGCAATAAAATCAACAACTACTAAGTAAAAATTATTCATAAAACTAAGACCCTGATCTTTTTAATTGGGAAATACATAACAAAATAAGGAAAAGGGTTAAGGATACAAGCGCCATAAGAATTTGGAAAACCAAAGGAATACTTAACAGGACTGCTGCAAGTGGGAACAACAAAAGGCTTAGGCTGAGAAAAATCCTCTTGATCAGTTTTTCAAATATCTCATCCATTTTATTGCCGGATCCTCTTAAAAGAATGAAAAGTTTTACCAAATAAACAGAAACACCAACCAAACTGAATAAACCTATTGCCCAATAAGGGCCACCAATTTTTCCTCCAATATATATGGCAAGCATCCTGAAAAGGGTTTGAAATGCCTCAACAAGAAGACGGATTCCCTGAATATCCATAACAGAAAACAGAACATCCATTGGGGAGCATACGAAAGCAAGCGCTACCCACAAACCCATAATGCGGGCGAAAAAACCAGCTTCCACCCATCTTGCTCCGAGAAAGAACGAGAAAATAACAGGAGAAAAAAGCGAGAGCAGCAGGATCGGAAATAAACCCAACTGGAACAGGATCGAATAGGCTTTCATGGTGACTTCTTTAAGCCTTCCTTCGTAACGGGCAACACTAGCCTTCTGAATAAACACTTGCCCAATGGCTAGACCAACAAAGGCTGAGGGAAGGATCAAAAGATTCTGGGCCATAGCAAAGAAACCAGCCACTTCTGGATTGAAGAGAGCCACCAACAGTATTGGAGTGATCTGGGCTCCCATAGTGTTCAGGATCCCGGACCATGTCTCAAACATAGGGAACTTCCTGTAACGAACAGCCACTCTCTTGATATCTTCCAGGGGAGGTTTTGGAAACCCTTTTTGCTTCAGGATAGACCTGGCAAGGGTCGTTATTCCCCCCGCCTGTCCAATTATTTTACCGATGAGAAGTCCAAAAGGACGTAACCCCAGGAAACCCATCACTATCATTGTCGCTGCCCCGCTAAGGCTTTGAGTAACCCTGGTCCTTGCTATAGCATTAAACAGTTTCTCCCGGATAGCCCACTGTGTGAGGGCCAAATAGGCACCCATTCCCGCGACCCCTACCGGGATCAAGTAACGATAGGGTATCAACGAATCCAGGGATAATTTCGCCAGCATTGTTTTTCCTGCAACCAGCAAGATCAGGCTTATAAGTACAACAAAAACCGCCTGCAGGAAGAAACTGAGAACAACGAGGGCTTTTGCGTATCGCTCATGCTTCGGCAAAGGAATTGCAAAATAATACCTGAATCCTGAAAGTTCCGTAAGAATCGCGGTAACAGAAACAAAAACCGCCATTACTCCAAAGTCTGACGGGGAATAAATCCGGGAAAGGACAGGCATTATGGCCACGTTCAAGCCCTGGGCGATGGTCGTGCCTCCGGCGAGGATCGAAACGTGCCGCATGGCGGAACCTTTCGGAAGAAGGCGGTCCAGAAAGTTGCGTAGTGTTTCCAAAAACAAGTCCCCTCAAGAAAAAGATTTTCACCACAGAGATTTTTTACGGAAAAGCAAAACCCAAACCCTTCTCACCGCAGACGTGGTGACCTAGCCGACATGCTGTCGGCGTAGGTTAGGTCGCAGAGGGCCGCAGAGAAGG
>DPKX01000099.1 GCA_003542295.1 Candidatus Atribacter hydrocarboniphilus | reverse complement strand
TGCCTCTCGATACCAAATGTTTCGTTTTGTAAAGTATCCATTCCTTAAAATACTTATTTTGGTAACAGTTTTAATTCGATTAATGGATATTTTGAAAAATTTTGATCTCTTTTTTGGTCTTACTCAAGGAGGACCGGGAATCAGTACCGAAACATTAAATTTTTATACCTATATGGTAGGATTTAAGTTTTTTAAACTTGGGTATAGTTCAAGCTTGTCTTACATTTTATTGATTATAATAATCATTATTTCGAACGTTTTAATTAAAAGATTTAAAACCGAATAACATTAGAGAAAAAGGTGGGATAAGGTTTTGGAAAAGGTTAAAAATCGTCAGAAAATAGTTATTATTTTATTGTATGTTGTGTTGGTTGTTATTGGTTTGTTATGGCTTTTCCCTGCTATATGGATGTTTCTTACCTCATTTAAAACTCAGGTCCAAACCTTTCAAATCCCTCCAGTGTGGATTTTTAAACCAGTGTTAGAAAATTATAATGATCTTTTTTTTGCCAGTAATATTGGGAAATATTTTTTAAACAGTCTGATTATTACTGGTACTTCAACCATAATTTGTCTATTCTTAGGCTCACTTGCTGCATTTGCTCTTGCACGATTTCGGATTAGACGAAATAATGATATTTCCTTTTGGATACTTTCTACTCGAATGTTTCCACCAATTGCCAGTGCAATACCTTTATATCTCCTATTAAGAAATTTTCAACTTCTTGATACCCATATTGGATTAATCGCCGTTTATATTACATTAAATTTAGGTTTTGCTACCTGGATGATGAAAGGATTTTTTAACGATCTCCCTGTTGCCATTGAGGAATCAGCAATGATTGATGGATGTTCCCGATATGGGGTATTTTTCCGGATTGTATTGCCAGTATCTACACCAGGCTTAGCAGCTACTGCAATTCTTTGCTTTATTTTTGCCTGGAATGAGTTTCTCTTTGCTCTCCTTTTTACTGGAAGAGCGGCTAAAACTATGCCCGTTGTGCTATCGGGATATATAACTGAAACCGGAATTCGGTGGGGAGCTTTAACGGCTGCAAGCGTTTTAACGNNCTCCTACCATACTTCTGGCTATTTTAGCTCAAAAGTATATTATTCGTGGTCTTACTCTTGGTGCAGTGAAATAGAAAAAGAGGAGGAAATTTTTTGTGAACGCAAAAGAAAGAGTTAGGATGGCATTTAACCATCAAGAACCTGACCGAGTACCGATATTTGAATTAACTGTTACTAACCCAATCCTATCTCAGGTTTTAGGGAGAAAGATTGAAGGCACTGTATCCGGAGAGCAAAAAGCCGCGGCACTGCGAGCTAACCTGCAAGGAAGGGATGTAAGAAGACAACTCATTAACCGGAATATTGTTGGAATGTTAGAAGCTTACGCAAAAATCGGTTTTGATATGATTTGGATCCGGCCTACTGAATATTTAACACCGGTTTATATGGCTCTGAATGATTTTATAGCTCCCAATTATCTTTTTAATGTCGTTATTGAAGAATTTGAGCCAAATGTATTTCGAGTTACCAATCCAGAATGGGGATTTTGGTCGATAGAAAAATATAGCCCTTTATCTAATAGTTGTTTAAATATTCAAGACAGCATTCGTTCGAATGGGATCCAGGAATTAGAAAGATATATAAAATATCTCGAAACAGCACCAATTGGAGTTGAAGAGAATGAGCCAATCCAAGATGGATTGGATGGATTAAGATTAGCCGTTACAAGTGATCTGTCTATTCAAGGTGATTTATTTATATGCGGAAATGCTGACGTAGCCTTTCCAACCTTTCAACCGTTTTTGGAAATGTTTTTATTATTGATGATGGATCGACCTAATTTAGCTAAAAAATATATGGAATTAACTACTCTTGGAACCATAGAGCTATTGAGGGCTCAATTAGAAATTGGAGTAGATGGCGTAGTTGGTGGTACGGATTTTTGTTATAATGTTGGACCATTGGTTTCCCCATCAACTTTCCGAACTTTTGTAGCTCCGTATTTAAAGATGATTGTGGATGAATGCCATAAATATGAGGTTCCATATATTAAGCATCTCGATGGGAATGTCATACCTCTTATGGATATTTTAGTTGATGAAATAGGAATTGACGGATTACACAGCATCGAACCTCCAGCTGGCATGGATATAGCAAAATTGAAGGCAAAGTATGGTAATCGTCTTACCCTGGTTGGAAATATCGATTGTGCGGGAGCAATTACCGGAGATTCTCAGGAAAAAGTATTGGAAGAAGTCTTGGATGTTCTAAAAAAAGCTTCACCGGGTGGTGGCCATATTTTTGCGTCAAGCAATTGTATCCATAGTGGGGTCAATTATCAATCCTTTTTAACTATGGTCGATTCAGTGAAAAAATTTGGTGTTTATCCAATCTCAATATGAAGACATAAACAGGGGGTGATAAAAAAGGAATGAGGGTTAATAAGACAAAATAAAGCATCAGAAAAGAGGAGGATATAATAATGAATCTATCGAGAAAATTTTTGTTTTTTATACTCATGTGTACAATACTAACCATGATTTTGAGTTTTGGTGTATTTGCTCAAGACAAACCTTATGCTGGAACCACTATAACCATTACATCTTTAAATGCTGCATGGGCTGATGCTGCCATTGCGATGCTCCCTGAATTCGAACAACTTACTGGAATAAAGGTAGTTTGGGAACCATTACCATTCGATACCATTCACGAGAAACAAGTAACTGACATGGCTGCTGGAATGGGAACCTATGATATCATTAGCTTTGATAACCCCTGGTTAGCTGAATTTGCTGGTTCTGATTGGTTGGAAGATTTATCACCATACGTGGAAAAAACCAATTTCCCCATTGAAGATTACCCCGCTCAACTCATGGAATATTGGAATTTTAATGGGAAATTAGTTGCTTTACCATTCCAGCCAGATTGTCGAATGGTATTTTACCGAAAAGACCTTTTTGAAAATGCTGGCTTCACATTTACTCCTCGTTACTGGGATGAATTTCAAATGGCCGCGGAAAAATTAACCAATACCCAGGAAAATATTTATGGATGGGATTTTTCTCCAGCTCGTACAATTGTTGCCCTGGTAGAATTGCTTCCTTGGATTTGGTCAAATGATGGCAGCCTTTTTGATAAAGGCCATAAACCAATCATTAATAGTCCCAATGCAGTTGAGTCCCTCGATTATTATGTTTCATTGAAAAAATTTGCCCCTCCTGGAATCGAAAGCCGGCTTTGGGATGAATTATTCAATAATGCCCTTCAGGGCATATCTGCTATGTCGGTTCAACCCTCAGTTTTTGCCGGGCAAATGGATGATCCCAAACTCTCAAAAGTAGTAGGGAAAATTGGATATTTCCCCATGCCATATCCTAAGGGCGGTAAAATGTCGGCAGCCATTGGTGGTTGGTCATTGGCTATTCCAGTTTCAAGTAAAAACAAAGAAGCAGCTTGGGAATTGATTCAATTCCTGGCTTCAACTGAAATTGAAAAGAAAATGGCATTAACTCCTGGATCATCTTCTACACCGGTTCGAATTTCCACTCTTAGTGATCCAGAAATACGTCAACAAGAATATATTTCTACCTTCTTGGAATCGCTAAGAGTAGCAAATTATGCAAATAGCAGCAAGATAGTTGAATGGGCTGAAATCCAGGATTACTTTACTTTAGCAATTCAAAAAGCGGTAATGGGCGAGGCAACTGCGCTGCAGTCTTTTGATGAATTGAATACAAAAATTTACGAAATTATGGATAAAGCAGGGTATTACAAAGAATAACACCCCAATTATACTGGGATGGATTGTTTACTTGCCATCTATCCCAGTATAATTTACTTAAATCTTACTTGATTTCTTATTCAATTACAGAAAGATGATTTCTTTCGATTTTTTTAAAATAAGAGTATAATTAATTCCTTTTTTTTGTTAATTCATAATAGAACACGTTATAAATCTTAATAAATTTTAATTTTTTAGTATTTTTTTTGTCTCGAATTTATTATCAAAAAGATACGAATAATAAATTTATAATTTTTTAAATCTCCTTATAAAATTGAAAATCCAATCCTCCTTTGGTATATAATGATATTAAATTGTAACTAATTGTATTTTTAAAAAGGTGATAGTTACATAATGTCCCACTTTAAACGCAAAGATACTCTCATAAAATTACTGCAAGAAAAAGGTGAAATTCAGGTAACTGATTTAAGTAAGTTTTTTAAAGTTTCCAAAAATACTATCCGCCGTGATCTTGAAAAACTGGAAAAAGAAGGATTAATCCAAAAAATTCACGGTGGAGCGATTCTTAATTTTAATTCGTTTGGATATGACATACCTTATAAAAAGAGAGAAAATTCTTTTAAACTTGAAAAAGAGGAGATTGGAAGAATTGGAGCGGGGATTGTTAAAGATGGAGAATCAATAATTTTAGACATTGGAACAACTATTCATCAGATCGCCAAAAATTTAGCAATTAATAAAAAAAGAATTACAGCCATAACCAATGCAATTAATATAGCGAATGTTTTGGGTGGAATTCCAGAAATTGAATTAATTTTCTCAGGAGGAACTTATAAAGAAGCGGTTAAGGGTTGTTCTGGCTTTTATGCTGAGGAATTCTTTTCTCATATACATGTTGATAAGCTTTTTTTATCCTGCGGTGGTGTAGATTTTGAAAAAGGAATAATGAATCCTAATTCATATGAAATTAATGTTAAAAGAAATATGATTAAAGCAGCAAAAGAGGTTATTTTGGTGGCTCATCATGAAAAAATTGGTAAGCCTTCATTTGCGTTTTTATCACCTCTTGATGTTTTGAATATTTTTATTACTGGTAAAGGAATCCACTTTGCAATTGTTACTGAATTTGAAAAAAGGGGAATTCAAGTTCTCTATGAATGAATTTTGAACCATCGTATATACCAGAAGAAATGAAAAGTATTTATTAGAAAAAGTAATTAAAATATTAAAGAAAGGAGGTATAGAAAGGTAAGCTAATAATAAAAACTTTTAATTAATATTTTAATTCTATTAATAGGAGGGTTAGAAATGAAAAAAAGTTTGGGAATTCTAATATTCGTTTCTTTAATGGTTCTTGTTTCAGTTAATTTTGTGTTGGCCCAAAATAAACCTTTTGAAGGTGTAACCCTGCGAGTTGCCATTGTATCCACTGAAGATAGCAAGTATTTAGCTACTGACTTGGTCCCACGCTTAGAAAAAGAAACCGGCATAAAGTTAATTGTTGATCAAGTACCATATGATGATTTAAATTCAAAACAACTTATGGATGCCGTAGGAGCTAAAACCTATGATATTATTAACCCTTGTACCGAATGGTCCCGTCAATATACAGCATTCGGAGAACCGTTGAATGCTTACATCGGTAAAGAAGGTTTTCCTAATCCCGAAATTGATGATATTATACCTGGCATTTGGAGCGTATGGAATCCAGGAGAAGATATCTATTGGTTCCCCTATCAACCTGATTCAAGGGTCTTCTATTTCCGGAAAGATTTAGCTCAAGATCTTGGTATGGCAGAAATCCAGACCTGGGACGATGTGAAAGCATTTGCCGAAAAAACTTTTAAAGCAGGAGAAATGTATGGTTTTGGATTCCCTGGACGTCGTGGTAACAGTATGAATTTAGCTTGGGTTCCAATGTTATTCTCAGCAGGTGGGGATCTTTTTGATACCGATCTCAAGCCAGTTCTTAATAGCCAAGCTGGTGTTGATTCCCTTAACTTCCTTCTAGAACTTATTAAATTTGGACCTCCGGATATCGGGAACTTTGGAGAATTTGAACATTATGGAGCAGCCCAAGAAGGTCGAGTAGCTATGGGTATTGAAGCCAGCGGAATTACCCAAGCTCTAGAATCAGTTGATTCCAAAGTAAAAGGAAATGTTGGATATGGATTGTTCCCAATAAAAGCTCAGGATGTCACCCGTCCCAACACAGCTTGTATGGGTGGCTGGTCATTGGGCGTAGCTAATTATTCGAAAAACAAAGAAGCAGCAGCATGGGTAGTTCTTTGGCTAACTAGTAAAGAAATTGTTACCGATTGGCAAATTCATGGCCGAGCTCATGCATCAAGACTTTCGATGGCTTCTAATGCTGAATTGATAAAAGTTAATCCGGCTGTTCCAACCATCGTTGAAACCCTAGCCGGTGCCAAGCTTTTCTTCGATGGACCGGAAGGTCGTGATCTTGAAGAAGCACTCCAAGTACCACTTTCCCAAGCTATAGCTG
>DPKX01000085.1 GCA_003542295.1 Candidatus Atribacter hydrocarboniphilus | reverse complement strand
GACGAATTTGAACAGCTCATATTTGGCATTCCCAGTACTGAACCGATTGGTGTCCGAGTAGATAAGCTTTACCGAACCGTAGTAAATCCTTCCTATTCAACAAATTTCCAAGTTACCGTTCCTGCTGAATCTTTAGTTAAAGTTAGCATCCAAGCAAATTTAAATTCAGAAAAAAATAACCTTGGTGACCCAGTTCCTTATGTTTTAGCTGAAGATTTTATTATCAATGATATTCTCATTTCTCCAGCCGGAACCGAAGGAGAAGGATGGATCAGCAAAATTCGCCGCAAAGGAAACTTTGGAAGATCTGGTATGATTCAGATTGATTTTGGTTCAATCACTTGTCTTGATGGTACCCCTATACCTCTCACTTTGGGAGATAAATCCATTCAAGAAAATAAAGCATTTGCTTATGCAATTGGAACCAGCATTGTCGGTCTGGTCGCCCTTGGCCCAATCGGAGCCGTGGCTGGATTTTTAATCAATGGAGAACCAGCTAAAGTTGAACTAGGTAGTCAGCTTTTTGTCGAAACCACTCAGGAATTGGTCGTATCTGGTCCAATCGCTTCTGCGGTTCCATACCAAACTTATGAAGATCAAGACTATTCAACAACTGGAATCGATACTTACCAACCCTCTTATAATTATGAGGATCAAAATATCCCAGAAGTTGAAATTGAAGTTAAGCCAGTTGAGACTTGGGATGCTGAAGAAGATATCGAAGGGACAGTTGATGTCACCAGCATTGCCACGCCGATTCCAATTCAACAATCCAAACCATCACCCACATCTGGTATTGNNAGCATTGCCACACCAATTCCAATCCAACAAACACAACCTTCACCCACATCTGGTATTGATATCGAAATTAAGCCATACCAGGAAGGAGATTTTTAAAATATGAACAAAAGAACCCTTATCCTTTTACTCCTCATTCCCTGTATTGTTGTTTTATTTATTAGTTTAACATCCTTAGCAAAATCTGATGCCGACAAAATTTATTCTCAAACCCAAAAAAAATGGACTCAAAGCCAAACCGTTGGGGATGCTTTCTCGGTAAAAGCTGTATTTTGGAATCCAGAGTTGGTGCAGGCCTGGGTAGCCAAATACGGAGCAGAAAACCTCCTTTCTTTAGAAGAACAAACTGCTTATCATCGGGATTTTATACAAAGAGAGCGTTTCCAACGATATTTAGTTTTTGACGTAACCATTGAAAAACTCGCTGGACCCGCTCTTTTCCCTTTGAATTTTACTAAAAACACCTATTTAATCGACGATCAAGGCAATAAGTATTACCTACTTGAGTTTCCTCGTGAATTTGATGATAAAATCTTTGACAAAGTATCAGGAAAGATGTATTTCAGTCGAATCGGAAAAGATGATCAACCAATAGTTGGCCCAGATACCAAAAAAATTACTCTTCATTTTTCTCATTTGTCAATCGAACCTTCTTATGTCGCTCAAGAAGTCGAACTCACTTGGAAAGATCCCTATATTCCTCCTGATTACACCCAAGTGAGTTGGCAACCAGAACTTGAAGAAGAAATCCTCCGTTTGCAAGAAAGAATTATTCTACTGGAAGCAGAAAAGAAAGAGTTGATTGAAAATCAAAAATTGATTGAATCTGAAATTGAGAATGTAAAAAATAAAATCGAGGAGCTGCAAGCCAACCTAAAACAATGAACCAACTTCATCTCTTTTTTATAAAAGCGATGAAAAAACCAGTATTGGTCGCTTTTTTTCTATTATTAACTATTCCTTTAACGACAAGCATCGGAGCAAAAGAAGGCATTCGAATTAATGCCGATACTCTCCTTTATGACGATGCCGGTTCGCAGGTTGAGGCTGTTGGAAATGTCCACCTATCTTGGAAGGACATTTCCTTTGCAACCAATCAGCTGCTTTTTCGGTTTGATACATCGGAAGCTTTTATTCCAGGCTTGATAAAGGCTCGTTTTGGGAATTATCAAATTAATGCAGAAAAAATGTACTACAACTTTCAAACCAGAAATGGTTGGTTTGAAAGCGCAGAATTGGTATATGAATTAAGCGAAGGAGGAAATCTTTACTTTCGAGGCTCAAAGATCGAGTATCAAAAAGGAAAATGGACCGGTAACGATTTATTAGTTACCGGATGTCCGTATTCACCTCCCTTATACAGCGTTCGTGCCAAGGAAGTTTTAATCTATCCACAGGATCGGATTTTAATCAGCGGATTAGGGTTTTTCATCAAAGAAAAAAGAATTATTCAACTACCTGCCTATTCCCGACTCCTCAACAATCATGGTTCTAATTTTATACCGAGCTTGGGTTACCAAAGAAAAAAGGGGCTCTTTGTCGAAGGCAACTATGAATATCTTTTCTCGGAAAACTTGTTATTTCAGACTAATCTATACTATTCCACCTTACAAAGCAGTCGAATAAGTAGCGACATAACCCTTCAGTATCCCTATCTTGAAGCACGGATATTTATTGATCTTTGGCAAAATGAAGAGTCTACTATAGGAGGTTATGCTCATTATCAAAAAAATGGATTATCTCTCTGGATGTTAGGTATTGAAAATGAACGGTTTAATGATGAAATCATCAGCCGCCTACCCCAATTCATCGCTTCTTACCGTACTGAATCTGAAAGCGGATTTTTCATAGAAGCGAATTTCAGTTATGGAAAATTTACCCAGGGTGATATGCCTACTTGGCGAAACGATGTTTATTTAAGCGCAGGATTTGAAGAAAAGAACTACGGGGGAGAAATTTTCTATCAAAACATTAAACCTTCCTCACTTGATGATGCAATTTCCTGGGGAGGGAAGGTTTGGGCAGAAAAAGAATTTTCTTCTCATTTTAGCACTGAAGTATTTTATGAATACACTCAAGTGGACGGGGAAACCTATTTTTTCTTTGATCCCAAAGATACCAATATTTTCGGTTTAGAGTTGGTTTATGGTGACCTCGACCAAACTTATCTCCGGCTTCGGGGTGAATATGATCTCAATATCGGAGGCTTAAGTGATATCGTAGCCGGCATTGGTTTGGGGAGTAAAGAATTTTCAGTTGGCATGGAAACTATTTACTCTTTTCCCAACCAAAGCTGGGAAGAGCGTCGTTATTATGTTCGAAAACAGTTAGAAGAATGTATCGATATTGAAGCTTCTTATTGGGAATCTGACCAAACCTTTTTTGTGAGTGTTAATCTGGCTGGACTTGATCAGAAAAAACACATCGAGAGCTTATTTGATGAGCAAGAAGAATACGACCTTTTTAACCTGAATCGCGAAAACTAATAAATGATAAAACAAGATTAATAGCTATTGAACCATTGAAGAATCGGAACGATAATGAGTTCCCAATGAGATTGGATTTCTTAAGGCTGCTTCAACGACTAATAAACCGGAATCAACACTATTTTCAAATTCAAGGAGAGAGCCAGATGCACCTAATTGGTTTTTCAGTTGAACGGCTTGTTTTTTTAAACCACGGAGTACTTCTAAGGCGTACTTTAACCCCGATTGATCCCGAATAAGTCCGGCGAATTTCCACATGGTATCTTGAATAATTTTCCGCATACTCTCCAAAATTGCCTCAGATGGAGGGTTTCCGCAAGAATACTCGAATGGAATTATTCGGGGTTGCTCCTTGGGAGCAGGGTTTTTTATAATATCGTGAGAAGCTCGGAAAGCAAAGGTTAATCCTTCCAAAAGACTGGTAGAGGCTAAGCGATTGGCACCATGT
>DPKX01000123.1 GCA_003542295.1 Candidatus Atribacter hydrocarboniphilus | reverse complement strand
AGATGAGATCCTCACGGCTTCGAAATACGAAGCCTCAGGATGACACCTGCGGTGTCAGATGAGATCCTTACGCGGGAAAGCACCAATCCGGATGACGGTAACGTAAAACGAAATTGTATTTTCAGAATAGAATGAACTCAGCTAAAACCATATGAATAGCGTGAATATAAGCATGAATGATAAAACAAATGATCAACATTTTACTATTAAAAGGGGAAACAGTGGCAATGCCTGTGCTTTTGCCCAATTGATTGTCATTTCAGCACCGCTTTTTTTCCCGGTTTTATTGGGTCCCCATCATGATAATTTTATGGAAAATGCATATCAAAAATCTAGTAATTTATTCAGCCACCAACACACCTGGTTTATAGAAGCTCAGGGTAAAATTACTGGGATGCTTCTCGGTTATGCCGGAGATGTAAAAAGGAATGAAGGATTACCAACCGGCTTATTATTTTTCAAACACTTTATAAAATATGGGTTTCCCCAAAAGATTATTTTTCTTTTGAAATCACAGAATTTTTTCCCAAAAGTCAAAAGAGACGATTTCTATATCAGCAATTTAGCTGTATTTCCTGCATACCAGAACCACGGTACCGGAACCTGTCTCCTTAAATTTGCTGAGTCTGAGGCTTTACATAATGGGTGTGCAAGCATGGTTTTGGATGTTGAGGCTGAAAACCAAAGAGCCATTAAACTTTACCAGAAAAATGGATATATCATTGAAAGTACCAGCCCCTCTCTTCAATTAGGGAAAAGTCATTTTCAATTTATTCGGATGAAAAAGCAACTGTTGAGATAATCTATTTACTTTCAGCCAAATTTTGAATTCCCTCACTGGTTAATCGATAAACCGTCCACTCATTGAGGGGGCTGGCACCTAAGGATTGATAAAATTGAATTGCTGGCTCATTCCAGTCAAGAACGCTCCATTCCATTCTTCCACAACCTCGTTCCCGAGCCAATTGAGCGATAAAACGGAAAAAACCCTTTCCATACCCTTGGTGGCGGTATTCCTTTTTGACATAGACATCCTCAATGTAGATTCCCGGTTTTCCCAAAAAGGTTGAAAAATTATGAAAGAATAACGAAAATCCAACCACTGTGTTATTTATTTCACCAATAATCACTTCGGCAACCTTCTTTTGAAACAACCACTCATCAAGTAATTTTTCATCGGCAACCACCATATGAAGTAGATTTTCATATTTGGCAAGCTCTTTAATCAACTGGAGAATAATTGATATATCGTTTGGCGTGGCAAACCGAATAGAAAATCGACCTGATATTGCTTTTTCAACCATAGCAAACCACCTCTTCAATTACGTTCTTTATTAGGAAACAACCTGAGAATCTCAACCATATCATAACTTGAGCTTCTGGGTAGTACCGATTCATCGCTCTCTTCTAAGAAAATTTTCCAAGAAAGAATCTATCAATGTAAGCTTACTAAAATAAACCTTCCGTTAGGGGAGAGTCAAGCAGTCATATAGAATTATTTTCAAATTTTTTGGAGGTCAAAGGGTCGAATATCATTCATCGAAAGGAAATACCGGTTAGCTTGAGATACTGCTTCAGGATCTGGAGGATTTTTTACATAGAAAGCAACCATACCTGCCTTTTTCGCCGCAATGATACCTTTTACACTATCTTCGATAACCAGAGAATGTTCAGATTTACATCCTAATCGGCGAGCAGCTTCTAAAAATACATCCGGTTCAGGCTTGCCATGTTCCACTTCCTCTGATGATACATATTGAGTAAAAATCTTCTCCCATCCTTTGGCTTTGATGGTTGTTTCGATAGCTTTTCGAGGAGATCCTGAGGCAATTGACATCTTATAACGACCGTTCACATTTTGGAGAAACTCATTTACACCCGGCATGGTTTTTATATTTCCATCATATCCTTCAAGGAGAAACTTACGCAACATGTCAGCACATTCTTCAACTGTATATTGAGTTACTTTAAATAAAGAATGAGCATCACGTGATACATCCAAAATCGTCATGCCAAGATATTTCAATAAATCTTTCCAATAAAATTCTTGACCAAGAGCTTCATAAAGTTTAGCATAAGCATTTGCCCAAATTGGTTCCGATTCAACCAGGGTATCATCAAGGTCAAAAATGATACATTGAATATCAATATCGGCCATTTGCAATATTCACTTCCTGCTTTTTTAGTATTGACTGCCTTAAGATTTTTTACATATTAAGTATATGATGAGAACCATAAAACGCTATATTATACCATTATCCCTTAAAATTTTAACTTGGTGGAAAACCTAAGGATAACTATATCTTTTACTCATCACTGTTCACTGAACACCCACAGATGTGGTAGTATAGTTCGTTATTAAAGTCAGTTCAATAGCCTATGGAGTTAAGTATGCAGATAAAAAAAACTTCTCTCAATACCTTCCTTTTTATCTTATTTTTCTTTCTCATCAGTCGAGGAGGAATATATATCACTACCTATTTTGGATATAATCTCTTTTCTCATTATGATACCCCTCCCCAGTTCTTCTCAGAACACGGGGGTTCTAAAATGGTTCTTCCTATTTTTATCAAAGACTCTTATAAACCAGTTTTGAATGACTATATAAAATTCGATAGCCCCTTTTATCTTCGTATTGCAGAAAGAGGTTATGACCAGTACCGCATGGATGAGGAGCATCCCCCAGCCGACTGGCCTTTTTTCCCGCTTTATCCTCTTTTAATGAGAGGTATCCATAAGGTTTTTAATTTGAATCTTCCTCTTGTTGGCTTTCTACTTTCTAATATCTTTTTTTTCGGTGCTTTGTATGTTATTTTTCTGATAACCGAAGAAGTAACCGGAGAAAAAAAAGTTGCAGAGAAAACCATTATGTATCTTCTCCTCTTTCCAACATCAATTTTTTTCTCTTTGGTCTATACCGAAAGCTTTTTTCTTTTTTTATCTTCTTTGGTATTCTTATTTCTTTTTCGAAAACAATACCATTGGTCCTTCCTTTGTGCTGCCCTATGCGCCATCACTCGAGTACCGGGTATCGTTCTCATAGGAATCGTATTTTTTGTTCTTTTAAAAGAATCCAACTTCCGACCAATAAAAATCCCTTTTCGGTATTGGGCAAGTGCTTTTCTATCTCTTCTTCCACTTTTATCTTTTCTTTTTTTCATGTATCGCTTGACGGGTGACTTCCTTGCTCCTCTTCATGAAAACGCTTTGAACTGGCAGCGAACTCTTTCTTACCCCTGGCAAGCCTATGTAAACTTTTTTAAAACCAAACATTTTATCGCCCTTGGTGGTTGGGACCTTACACCGGTTAGCTTCTTTTTTGCCAATTTTTTTCTATTCATGGTGGTTCATTGCTTTTTCTCCTTAAAAAAGCGTCCGGAACTCATTTTATATGGTATTCTGCTCACCCTAATATCTCTTTGCAGTATGAATACAAGTTTTACCAGTTTTCTTCGCTACCAAAGCGTGGTTTTCCCACTTTTCTTGGGCATGGGAATTCTGGGAACCAAACACTCATGGGTCGATTTTCTGATTATTCTATTCTTCTCAATCTTTCAGATCATTTATTCCATTGGTTTTATTAACAACTACTTCTTTGTGGTATAAGTAGATTTTCCAGCTTTTCATGTTTTCATTTTTTTTGAAGTCATATAAATTTTAGGGAAAAGGCATACCATGGCATATCGCTACCTTAATCGGAAGCAATAAATTGCACCCCTACAATATTTAATCTTTTGTAGTGGCTTGATTTATCATGCCCAAGTTAGATCCGTCATTGTAAGAAGCCCAACCGTTCATTGGTAGGGCGACGTGGCAATCTCATTTAGTAAATTTTTGAAAAATAATTAAAAGATGAGATCCTCACGGCTT
>DPKX01000166.1 GCA_003542295.1 Candidatus Atribacter hydrocarboniphilus | reverse complement strand
TATATCGGTTAAAATCATAAAATAATTATAAATATCTTTCTATTGATGTATTATTAGACCTGTAAAGAATTTTAAGATAATTAACACTCTAATAGGTTACGAAAAGAATTCTCTTTTATCAATAGCCTTTCGTGTCGATTTTTAAAAAGAATTCTTTTTTTGATTTGCTTAATTAAATTCAATTTACTACACAACAGTACCCTTAAGCAATCTTAAAAATATATTTTTAAGCCAGATTGGAGATTTGTTTAAAATAGTCATGCTTGGACATATTTTTAAAAATATAAGATCCAGGGTTATTCAGCTACCCCATTAATTCAGCATTGATTAATTGTTGAAAATAAATTAGCATAAATTAGTTCCTTAAAAAAGGAGGCGGAGGCGAAGAGCCAATTGAATATGAATAAAAAATTATTTTTCCTTATCTTTTGCCTTATTGGTTCATTTCTTTTTCTCGGTACAATACATTTTAATGCATTAGCAGCGGAGGGACCTGTGTCAAGAGAACAGATTGAAGAAAAATACCAATGGAACTTGGGTGATATTTATTCCAACCAAAAAGAATGGGAAATGGATTTTGTCAAGATTCAAAATGAATACCTTCCTAAGATGGAGGAATTCCGTGGTAAATTAACTCAGGCTGAAAACGTTCTCGCCTGTTTACAATTCAATGACGAACTCTTCCGATTAATGGAAAAATTATACGTTTATGCCTATATGAAAGCCGATGAAAATCAGGACGATAGCGTTGCTTCAGAAATGAGTTCTCGAGCTGAAACTCTTTATTCCCAAGCTGCAGCAACTGTATCTTTTATAAGGCCAGAGTTATTAAGTCAACCGGAGTCAATTCTCAAGGGATATATGGAGAATCCTGCTTTTGAAGACTATCGCCATGCTTTGGATGCATTGTTAAAATTGAAACCCCACACTCTTTCCAAACCCGAAGAAGAATTATTAGCCAAAGCATCAGATATGGCAAGCACTCCTTCAGTAGTTTTCGATAAAGTTACCGAGGGGGATATGATTTTTCCAATGGTCTTGGATGATAAAGGTAAAGAAGTTCAACTCTCCGAAGGAGTTTTTTATCGATACTTACAAAGCCCTGACCGAGGATTCCGCAAGCGGGTTTATGAAGGAATGCTGAGTTCCTATGATAAAGCCAAAAATACTTTAGCTGCTACTTTAAATTCAGAAGTTAAAAAGAACTGGTTTTATTCCCAAGCTCGAAAATATGATTCTTCGCTTGAAGCTTCGCTTTCCAGCGAGAATATCCCACATGAGGTTTACCAAAATCTCATTCAAGCGGTGAATAATAATCTTTCTTATCTCCATCAATACGTTCATTTGAGAAAAAAGGTATTTAAACTAGACCAAGTCCAAATTTTTGATATGTATGTCCCTCTGGTAACAGATTATACTCTCACGGTCTCTTATGAAAAAGCTCAAGAAATGCTTTTAGAAGGATTAAATCCATTAGGGTCAGAATATCTGGATATGTTGAAAAAAGGCTTTGCGAGCCGGTGGATTGATGTGTATGAAACCGAAAACAAAGCAACCGGTGGTTACAGCTGGGGCACGTATGATACCCATCCTTACATTTTAATGAATTATGATAACACCGCCGATTCCATGCTAACTCTTGCTCACGAAATGGGTCATGCTCTGAATTCTCATTACACCAATAGCAGCCAAAAGTACGTAAATTCCCAAACACCAATTTTCACTGCTGAAGTCGCTTCAACCATGAATGAAAACCTCATGTTGGAATACCTCATCCAAAACGCAAAAAATGATGATGAAAAATTATATTTCTTAGACAAACTGATCGAAAATATTCGGGGCACTGTCTATACCCAGGTTATGTATTCAGAATTTGAGCAAAAAATCCATGAAAGGATAGAAAAAGGGGAAGCGCTTTCTTATAAATATCTCAGTGATGCTTGGAAAGAGCTATTAGAAAAATACTACGGTCCGGATTTTGTCGTGGAAGAATTAGCGAGTCGCGGCTGGTCTCGTATTCCCCATTTTTATATGAATTTTTATGTCTTTAAATATGCAACCTCTCTTGCCGCATCCAATGAACTTCTCAATAATATCCTTACTGGTCAACCAGATGCTATTGATAAATACCTGAATTTTCTTAAAGCAGGAAGTTCTGATTATCCTGTGGAAGTGCTCAAGGCAGCTGGGGTAGATATGCTTTCAACTCAACCAGTTGATCATCTTCTCAAAAAATTTGGATATTTAGTCAAGGATATGGAAGAAACTTTTAAAAAGAAAGGAATTATAGAGTAGTTGAGTTAATTTTTATTGATCAATTCAACCAAGCGATTACATATCTTAGTATCGGAAAAAAATTGATGGTTAATCAAATGATTGCTTCACAATTTATCAGTCTATATGATTTATGCGTTCTCATCCGGGAAGTTGTCGGGGATAACTTCCCGGAATATATCTGGGTTGTGGCAGAAATCGCCAACATTAAAGAAAATCAAAATGGTCATTGCTATTTAGAATTAGTCGATAAAAATGAGGAAAGGGTCATCGCTCAAGCCAGAGCTACGATCTGGGCTTATAATTACCGATCTCTATCCTATAAATTTGAAAAGGCGACTGGAGAAACCCTTAAAAGAGGCATGAAAATCCTCTTTAGTGCTCAGGTTCAATACCATGAAGTATATGGATTGAGTCTAAATATTAAAGATATTGATCCTACCTATTCGACCGGAGAGATGGCCCGAAAAAAAAGAGAGACGGTGGAACGTCTTTTACGAGAAAACCTATTAGAATTGAATAAATCTCTTCTCCTTCCTTTGGTTCCCCAGCGTATTGCCATTATATCCTCCCCGACAGCTGCTGGTTATGGCGATTTTATGACACACCTCCAGGAAAATTCTTATGGATATCAGTTCTCTCTCAGTTTATTCCAAGCCTTAATGCAGGGAGAAGAGGCATCATTCTCGATAATAGCTGCCCTTCAAAAAATTAAAAAACAAATTGATTTATTCGATTTGGTAGTGATTATCCGGGGTGGCGGTTCACAAATTGACCTAAGTTGTTTTGATGATTATGAACTCTCTGCAGAAATTGCTCGCTTTCCCTTACCAGTAGTGACTGGCATTGGACATGAGCGCGATGACACCGTGGTAGACATGGTTGCTCATACCAAGAAAAAGACCCCAACTGCAGTTGCTGAATTTTTAATCTCTGGAGTTCGTCTTTTTGAAACTCAGATTGAAGAATTACAAAACAGTGTAATTCGCTACTCTGACCGATTATTAGAGAATTCACGCTTTTCACTCCAAGAAAATCTCAACACTTTGAATCACGCTTTGAAAAATATTTTGTCACATACTTTTTCAACATATCAACTTTTAGCAATTCGTTTTTGCTTAGCAAGCCGTAAATGTTTTTCTGACCATCAAAATCGCTTGTCTCTAATCTTACAAAAAGTGAATGCGGTTCTTCGGCAAAAATTCCAAGAAGCCAAGAACAAACATTTGCTCCTTGAACAATTTATGTATCATTTTAATCCAATGAATCTCATGAAACGAGGGTTTAGTATTGCCCGAATGAATGGAAACCTTCTTACCAGCGTTAAACAAGCGAAATCAGGTCAAATCATTACAACACAGCTTCTCGATGGATTAATATTGAGCAAAGTGGAGGATAAATCATGAATAAAAAGGATCATATAAGCTATAAACAAGCTCTTGAGGAATTAGAAAAAATTGTCGATGAAATTGAAAATGGGGAAATTGATGTTGATCTTTTATCCGAAAAGGTAAAACGTGCTACTGTCTTGAGCCAAATTTGTAAGAGCAAATTGAGGAAAACTCAAGAAGAGCTTGATAAATTATTGAGTGAAGTTGAAAAGGAAGATAATGAGCAACAAGAAACCGAGCCTGAACCATCCTCGTAATCTAAACAATTTATCATAACTAAAAATTATCTCTTTTTTTTAAATTTTCTATTGTTTTTTCGCCTTCTTTTGCTACAATTGCCACAATTTAATTTTTAACGAAGGAGTGGGAAATATGTATGCTGGGTTTACATGACTTTACCATCACTCTCCTCTATATTCTCTGCATTGCTAGTTCCTTACTGTGTGTAATTTATGGTATTTTATACTGGAATCAAGGTGGTGAAAAACCGATCGAACCGGTTAAATTGGTTGAGTGGCAGAAAGAAGAAAAGGAGTTGGGAGAAGAGCTGTAACTTGAAAACTCAGGAAGGGGAAGAACCAATATGAATCAAATCGTTTTAATTCTATCAGTATTAGTTTATATGCTATTGACCGGTTACTTAGGATATCTTGGATATCGCCGAACTCAAAATGCAACAGATTATTTGCTAGCAGGAAGAAGCGCCCACCCATATTTAATGGCAATGTCTTATTACGCTACCTTCATTAGTTAATCAGCAATTGTAGGTTTTGGCGGAGCAGCTGCCCTTTATGGATTGAGCATGCTCTGGCTTACTTTTCTCAATATTTTTGTAGGAATTTTTATCCCCTTTGTATTTTTTGGCCATCGAACTCGCGCTATAGGTGTTAACTTGGATAGCCATACCTTCCCAGAATTTTTAGGGAAAAGATATCAATCGCGATTCATCGAAATTTTCAGTGGTATCATGATATTCGTGTTTTTGCCGATTTACATCGCCGCTGTTCTCATGGGAGCCGTCCAAATTCTGGTGGTTAATTTTAACATCAATTATGACGTCGGTCTTTTTGTTTTTTCTGCAATCGTAGCTATTTACGTCATCATGGGTGGTTTGAAAGGTGTCATGTATACCAACGCTTTTCAAGGATCAATTATGCTCAAGGCAATGATTATTTTGATTGGTGTTACATATTCCTGGTTGGGAGGGATTGTGAATGCCCATGAATCATTAGCCTCATTAAATCCACAAATTACTGAAATTTTTGGTGCTCGAGGGCATCTCGGTTTCACTTCCATGCCTGCCCTAGGAAGCAATCTCTGATGGACGGTTGTTTCCACCATAGTTTTAGGAGTAGGTATAGGTTGTACTTGCCCAACCTCAGTTAGTCGTTCGTTTTATGACCGTGAAAAGTACCCGGGAACTTAACCGTGCAACTTTGATTGGTGGAATTTTTATTTTGTTTATGACCGGTGTCGCTTTTGTTGTTGGTGCTCTCTCAAATGTTTATTTCTTTCAATCTCAGGAACAGATCTCCTTTTTAGCAGCCAACAAAAACGTGGATTCGATTATTCCTCTTTTTATTCAAAAAGTCATGCCAGGTTGGTTTGGAATTATTTTCCTGGTCACTCTCTCTTTTCAGCTGCTATGTCAACCCTGAGTGGTCAATATCATACCATGGGGACCTCTTTAAGTCGGGATATTGTTGAAACGTTGCTAAAGAGAAAAACCTCCATGAGCTTAAGTCGATTGAGATCCTCAATTGGTATATTAATCAGCACTTTCCTTGCCTGGGCACTCCCACGTTTCTTTGAAGCCGGAACTGCAATCATTGCTCGAGGAACATCGCTCTTCATGGGTTTATGTGCCTCTGCTCTCCTCCCAATGTACGTAGGTGGACTCTACTCTCGTAAAATAACTAAAGCTGGGGCTATTGCCGGTATGTTGAGTGGATTTTTCATTAGCATCTTTTGGTTCCTCTTTGTCCATGAAAGTGAATCAAAGGTGATTGGATTGGTTGCTGCACTTTTTGGAAAACCAGCGCTCTGGGGGTCATCCCTGGAATGTAGTAGATCCCATCGTTATTGCACTACCCATTTCAGCTATGGTGACTATTCTTATTAGTCTTTTTACCAAAAAAATTGACGAATCTCATCACCTACTCTGTTTTAAAGGAGTCATAAAGAAAGAGAAATAAATATCTTCAATCAGCTTAAAATATGATATTATTTAAATATCGGGCATTGATATACATTGCTCTTCATTGTGATGTTGCCCGATATTTTTAATTTAATCCATTGCTTGAAGAAACTGATACATTTTCAAATCAGGAGGAATTCCATGCCTTTTTTTGAATATGATGGTTTGAAGGTCTTTTATCGGATTGAAGGTTCAGGAAAACCGCTTTTGCTTCTCCATGGAAATACCGTTTCATCAGAAATGTTTAGCCAAGATATCACCTTTTTTTCCAAAAATCGCCTGGTTATCGCCATTGATTCTCCAGGATTTGGAAAGTCTGATCGATTGTCTCCTTTAAGGGATGACTTCTGGTACTATAATTCGCAAGTAGCCTTATCCTTATGCCAATCTTTAAAACTATCCCAAATTGATATCATTGGGACCAGCGGTGGATCAACGGTGGCTTTAAATTTAGCTATACAGAAACCTGACCTGGTTGATTATATTATCGCTGATAGTTCTCCTGGAAATTGCCTCACTCAAAATGAAGTATCGGCAATTAAAACTGGAAGAGAACATTCCAAAAAAACGCCTATGGCTGATTATTGGAAGAATATCCACGGAGCAGATTGGGAAAGAGTGATCGATCTCGATACCGCGATGTTAGAACGGGTCGCTGAAAACAATCTTCCTCTTCTGATTGGTGATTTATCCGTTATATCTGGTCCCGTCCTTTTTACCGGAAGCTTAAGGGACGAAGCTATATCGCACATTGAAGAAAAGTTTTCAAAATTAGCTCTTCAGATAAAAAAGTCATTGGTTCTCCTTTTTCCCAATGGATATCATCCCTTCCTCATAAGTCGAAATAAAGAGTTTCGTCAAATCGCTATGAAATTCTTGAATGACGATTTATTTTAAATATTACTGGCCGACTTTTGATAACATTAAGCCTCTACCAAAGAATATAAAAATGAATGGGCACAATGTATTGTACCCATTCATTAATTAATGTAGCGACATGCCATGGCATGTCGAATCTTGGTTTTAACTCTCAACTGGTACTGTAATGCAGCATAAAGGCCTATCCTACAAGCTCAATACTTCTTCGAGAGAATTAATCTTAAAATCAGCAAAATCGCATTCTAAACCATGATTAGAATTAATGAAAACCGTTTTAATTCCGGCTTCTCGACCAGCCTGTATGTCGAGGATTCGATCTCCAATTGCCAAGGTCGATTCCTTTTTTAACTGATATTTTTTAACCAGATAATGAAAGGCTTCCGGGCTTGGTTTTCGTTCAAATCCATCATCGCCGGTTATAATTCCAGTAAAAAATTGTCTCATTTCATAATGATCAAGAAGAACATAGAGAGAAGAAGATTCCCGATGGCTGATGATAAAGTTCCTTCCTCCTTGTTGAACAATCTGGAAACAAACCTTCACCGCACCTGAGCAGGGTAGTTGTTCATCAAAAGAATAGGAGTGGCGAATTTCTAAATACCTATTGAAGAACAACTCTTCCAGTTGGTAACGACTTTGGTAATAATCAATCGTCTCAGCTATTGATTTTTTCATCAAGAAAAGTAAAGTATCAGGTTTTTCTTTTATTCCTAGTTCTCTCAAGGCTCTTTGGAAGGCTTTTACCATCACCGGGTAGGTATCAAATAGGGTGCCATCAAAATCCCATATATATTCAGTATATTTCATTTATTTATCCCTCTTGAATGATATCCAAGTTTCCATCTTTAAGTATTCCTATTGAGTGGGACATATATTGAATTACTTCAGGATCATGAGAAATAAAAAGATATCCCAAACCATGGTTTTTTTGAAGCTCACGAAGAAGAAAAAGAATTTGAGCTTGAACCGATATATCCAATGCTGAAGTAGGTTCATCTAAAACGATAAACTCAGGTTTCAACAACAATATCCGAGCTAAAGAAATCCGTTGATTCTGACCTCCAGAAAGTTGAGCAGGATAGCGCAATAAAAAGTCGGTCGAAAGACCAACGGTTTTTAGAACATCTTCAATGGCTTGTTTTTGCTGATTGAAAGGAATTTTGGTAATATTGAGGATATCGCGCAAGGAAGCGTCAATCCTTTTTTTGGGATTTAAAGATCCTTGAGGGTCTTGAAAAAGCATTTGAACCTTACGACGAAAAAAGAGCCAATCTGGTGATGCCAATTGTGATATATCCTTTCCGTGAAAGGAAATCTTTCCCAAATAGGGTTTTATTAAACCTACAACAATTTTACCTAAAGTTGTTTTACCGGTTCCCGAATGTCCCATAAGCCCAAATGTTTTTCCCATACAAAGTTTAACCGAAATATCGCTCAGAACGATTTGGTGTTGTTTTCTTGGCCAGCCTTTGGAATATTCATAAAAAATATTTTGAAGTTCAATCATACAAAAAACACCTTACCATCCGCCTATTAATAGGAAATAGTCCAGGTTTTTCCCAACGGCATTGTTCTCTTGCCCATTGACAACGGGGATGGAACTGGCATCCTGAAAGATTTTCAATCATCGAGGGAGACTGTCCAGGTATGGGATGAAATCCATTCTCTGGAAGACTTCTAAGAAGACCTTGAGAATAGGGGTGCATCGGTGATTGAAAAAAGTCCAAAGTAGGGACTTGCTCAACTATTTCTCCAGCATACATAACCATAATCCAATCTGATATTGACCGAGCTACCGTTAAATCATGGGTAATAAGCAACATCGATGATGAATGAATTTTTCGAGCTCGATCAAGCTGTTCAATTATTTGTTTAATCAATGTTCTATCCAACCCTTGAGTCGGCTCGTCAGCAATGATGAGATTGGGATGAAGAGCCAGAGCAGAAGCGATTAGTGCTCTTTGGTTCATGCCTCCTGAAAACTCAAAAGGATACATTTTTACCGCCGACTCTGGTTTATCAAACTTCATATAGGAGAGAAGACGAACCGACTCCTGAATTGACTGGTTTCGGTCGACACCTTGATGGATTCGAAAGGGTTCTCCAACCTGCCATCCAATAGAATAAACTGGATTTAAAGCCAAAGATGGATTCTGAAAAATTATCGCAATCTCTTTCCCGCGAATCGAAGCCATAGTTTTTTCGTCAACCAAAAGCAAATCACGGCCTTGGAAAATTATACTTCCATTGATTTGAGCATTATTAGGAAGAAGTCTTAAAATCGATTGAGCTATCACCGACTTTCCGCAACCGGTTTCACCGATCAAAGCCAGTGTTTCCTGGTAGTTAATCGTCATCGATACATTTTTTACTGCTTTAACTTTCCCTTGGTAAGTGGTAAAAACAACATTCAGTCTTTCAACGGTTAAAAGGGACAATGGCGACTTCCTCTCCTATTCCAATTTCTGTTTCTTCAAATGCAAAACTTAAAAATACCATTGATAAAACAAATAATGTAATACCTATACCTGGCGGAATGTACCACCACCACATTCCATTCAGGAATCCACCTCTCTGAAAAGCATGATGAATCATCATTCCCCAGCTTTTTAGTGTGGGATCTCCCAAGCCTAAAAATGATAACGAGGCTTCTGATATCATGGCAGAAGCTACCGTGATAAGAAATTCTGGAATGATGATCATAACAATGTTCGGTAAGATTTCATAAAAAAGAATATGCCAACTTGAAAAACCTAAACAACGAGCGCTTTCAACAAAACCCATTGAACGAATCTGCATCGTCCGAGAGCGGATAATCCGAGCGGTTGAGGTCCACCACAAAATACTCATCACTAGAATCATCAATCCTACGCTGGGACGTAAAAATGCTGAAAGAACAATTATTAAGGGTATTCTTGGGATTATTAAGACAACATCAGTAATACCCATCAGCAATTCATCAATGACCCCTCCGTGATAACCGGCAAAAAGACCTACCAATACCCCAATTGATACCGCAAAAGCCCCGGTCAACAACCCAACTAGTAGCGTCGTCCTTGACCCGTAAACAAATTCAGTGAAGAGATCATTGCCAATATCGTTTGTCCCCAAAAGATGTTTTAACCCAGGGGGCAAGAAGGGATCAAAACGATCCCTGAGTTGAAAAGGGGCAATAAAATGAGAAAATATAGCAATCAATAAAAAAAGGATAAAGAGAAATCCACCTATTCGAGTGAAATATTTTTTTCGTTGAAAAATCAAGTCTTTCATCGGTTTGCCCTCACACGAGGATCAATCCAATTATAAATCCAATCAGTAAGATAATTGGCAATAATAACCATAAAAGAAATGGTCAAAAAGGTTCCCTGAAGAACTGGGTAGTCTCGTGATAGTATCGATTGGTAAATGAGAGTCCCCATTCCATTAAGCGAAAAAACGATCTCAATAAAGAGCGCTCCGGAAAATAAAAATCCAAAATCAAGAGCAAAAAGGGTTATTACCGGCAGTGAAGCATTTTTAAAAACATGCTGAAACAATATACTATCTTCCAAATGACCTTTGGCTCGAGCATACCATACATATAACTTCTCTTTCTCTTGGAGAACACTCCCCCTCATCACCATATAATTTCGCGAAGCAGAAAATAAGGTCATAATTAAAACCGGTAAAAAAAGGTGCTTCAGAATATCAATCCAATTTCCTGTTGTATAGAAACCTTTTAGAGGAAAAAGACCGAGTCGAAATCCAAAAAAATAGAGCAATAAGAGAGAAATAAAAAAAGGAGGAGAGCAGTAAATAAATAAAAAGAAAAGGAAGGAAAAGGTATTCCCTTTGCTTTTCCTTTTCCATCCAGCAAGAGAACCAGCCAACGCTCCTATAATCGTTCCAAGAATTAAAGAAGGAGCAACCAAGATAAAAGTCCATTTTAAACGTGAAATGATTAGAGAAGAAACTCGAGCTCGGAAATGATAAGAATATCCGAAATCAAACCGTAATAAATTCTTCCAATAACTGGCATATTGAACTAATATTGGCCTGTTCAATCCCAATTCTTCTCGAATTTTCTCAACTGCTTCTTTTCCAGCAATAAAATCCTCTCCAAGAAGATTAATTACTGGATCACCGGGCATAGCACGGGGTAGAAAAAAGTTTAATGAAACGATAAAAAATAGGGCGAATATATAACGTAGCACTTTTTTAGCTGGAAAAACCATATAATCTCCATAATTTTATCAGTTAATAAATATAGAAACGAGTTATAGGCAACTAATTTTGAGTAACCAACCTGTGGATTCTAATCCGGGCTTCCACCCTCATCCTCACCTTTTCCCATCAAGGGAGAAGGAACTTTGATTCGTCATTGCGAGGAATGAAGTGACGTGGCAATCTCATGAGCTCAATCTTTATTAATTCCATCTCCCTTAAGCTAAAGGGAGATAGTTCGGGATTCGATTTTTTAAAGTTCTTTCAAACCCCTCCTGTCCCCCTTTTTTAAAAGATGAGATTAAATGACTAAAATACTTTCTTTAGATTAACAAAATTATCAATATTATAAATTCCAAAGAGAGGATCGGGTTGCCAACCAGTGAATTCTCGGTTAAAAGGTGTAATAATCATATTCCAATAAAGGGCAATTGCCGGTATGTTTTCAGCATAATAGCTTTGAACCGAGTGGGCAAGCTCTTTTATTTTTCCCGGATCAGTTGTAGAAAGCAATCCATCAACCAACCCAAGAAAGATTGGATCATCAATAATATGCAAAACACCCTCACCGGTTCTTCGAGAATCGAAATAAGCCGTTCCCCAGCCCCCATGAACCATCATTCCCCATGGGGTAGTCCGAGTTACGGTAATGTCATATTCATATTGGTCCTTGAGAGCAATCCAGGTTGATTCATCAACATTTTTCATGGTAACTTTGATACCAACCTCTTCCAAGTAGTACTTAATCAGCTCTGAACGGCGAACATAATCAGGTTCCACAAGCATAGTAAGGTTAATATCTTTTCCAGCTAAATCTTCCCGTATGCCATTCTTATCACTATCAATATAACCAGCTTCCCCTAACAATCTATTTGCTTTTTCCAAATCATAGGTTAATAATTCGGTTTCAAAAAAATGATCCATACTGTTGGGAACAAAACCCCGAGCTGGAAGGTTACCATAATCTAAACCATCAAGCTTTAAAATTTCAGGGTAGTTGATTGCATAAGAAATTGCTTCCCGAAATTTAAAGTCAGACATTGGAGTTCGTTTTAAATTAAAAGCTAAGAAGTAGAGTCCTATATTGAGCTTTTCAACAAAATCAAAACGTCCGGTTTTCTTCAATCTCTCTATATTCTGATAGGGATATGATGAAGCATATCGATAATAGGTATCAACATCCCCCTTTTCCAATGCTAATGACAAAACATCAACATTGTTATATAAATGAATTTCAATCTTACCAATTTGAGGCGTTTGACCTTTCCAATAAGGATTTTTTTCCATTGTTATAATTCCAGCATTTAGATCTACCTTTTTGATATAGAAAGGTCCGCAACCGATATTTTCTCCGGGATTCGAGTAATCCTGGGGAGATTCAACTTTTTCCCAAATGTGTTTAGGAAGTAAATTATAGCTGGATAAATCTCGGTTAATCTGAGTATGGGGCTTCTTAAATTTCAATACCACCGCGTTTGGTCCTTGAATAGAAATATCTTGAAGTCCCTCTTTCAGCCAACCAGCCCAGGGCACATTTTGAGCAATAAATTCAATAGTAAATTTGACATCCTGGGGAGTCACTTTTTGACCATCACTCCAATACAGTGAATCATTGAGATGAAAAGTCCAAGTTGTATTATCCGAACTCACTTCGATTAATTTTGCGCTCTGACCTACAATTTGTCCCTCGGTGTTCATTTTGGTTAGAGGAGGATTGGAAATATGGGCAAAAACCGGCAGATAATCATCAAAAACCAAATTGGCCGTACTAACCATATTTGGTGAACCAATTCGCAAAACAACTTCCTCACCATGCGAAACAAAAGTCATTAAAAAGAAAAGGCTAAAAACCGTTAAAAGAACTATTGCAATCTTTTTTTTATGTTGAATCATGATAAACCTCCTTTTATTTCCTTTTAATCACTCTTCACTCAACACGGGCTTTTTCAATCTGCTGGTTGTCCAACCGTACTCATGTAAAGAACACTTTCTTCAACCCCATCAACATTAATAATCAGATTTACTTCATCATCATATAAAGCTCCAATCTGGCAACTTCCTAATCCAAGGGAGGTTGCTGCCAGAGCAAGGTTTTCAGCAATATGACCAGCATCTAGATAAATATAACGATAAGCCCGTTGTCGATATTTCCATTTCGAACGTTCAAAGATTGCTGTCCATACGAAAGTAACCGCCGCCTTCCCCAGCATCTCCTGTCCCATTCCTGCCCTGACCATTTCACGGGTAAACTTTCCTATTTTTAATGTCTCTAATTCATGTTTTTGAACCGAATAATGGTAAATACCAGGGGTAAGGTCTGAAACATTGCTGACCACAAGATAGGTCTCAATTGGATAAAGGGCGCCTGCCGAAGGGGCGGTACGAAATTCCTGGTTTTCTTCTCGATTACAAATCCCATTGGCTGCCCATAAAATATAGGAAAGCTGATCCAGTTGAATTGGTTCCAAAGAATATTCTCGCATGCTTTTCCTTTTCCGAAGAGCTTGGTCAAGGCTCATCCCACTTAAATCTTTTGGTTCTGGTAAGTTTACAATTTGAACATTGGTATAAAATTTAAAAGGTTCTGGTAAGTTTTCCCAACTCATTCCACCAACCAGGCTTTCTCCTCGAATATATTTGGTTTCTCGCTGAAAGCGGTCCCCTAATCCTTCCAACATAAAAACCTCCCTCCTCCTGCAATATATCCTTTTTTAATTATTATAATTGATTTGTTTGTAATTCATCATTGTCATTATTTTCTTCCTCGCTGTATTTATGAAAAAGAATGTTTATAATAATAATTAAAGAAAACTTTTTAAGGCGGGATCGGCATGGATTACCGGACTATAAAACTGGCTCAAAATAATTTAGAAGCTGAACTTATTAAAGGCTTTTTAGAGGCCGAAGGTATCAAAGTAATTTTAAAGCCATCGACCCAACCTTATGGTGGAATCGCCTATTTTGGTGATACCGGTCCAATAGAAGTTCAGGTTAAAGAGAATCAAATACTCCAGGCAAAATCGATTATCCGTGATATGGAAATAAAACCGATTGAGTGATAATCAGTGTCGAAACCAACCGAAACTATCTATCGTTTAAAACTTTCCCTTGAGGTTTTTACCCTGATTTTTCTATTTATAATAGCTTTCTCACCAAGAGGCTTTGCTTATTCTAACCAGGTTAAAATTGGTAAAAATATGATCCATTATATTGATTCTGGAAAAACAGATAATTTTCCCTTATTAATGATCCATGGATTAGGAGAAAATCTCCTGACTTGGCAAAAAATTTTGAATCGTCTTCCGCAAGAAAAATATCGTTTTATTTTAGTTGATCTTCCAGGCCATGGACAATCAACTGCTCAGCGGATGGGGAAATATTCTCATCGTCATCTTGCTCGACAGCTTATCGAATTCCTCGATACTCTTTCAATCAAAAAAGTTATCATTATCGGCCATTCCCTAGGTGGGACACTCGCTATCCGAATGGCTCTTCTTCATCCCGAGAGAGTACAAGCTCTATTTCTCATCAGTCCCGCGGTATTTTCGGTTCATGGAGTTCCCTTGTCGGGTTTAATTTTTGCCAACCCTCTCTTGAGAACTGGCATTATTTCTATTGCCAATAAGACACTGCGCTCCGATATTAAATTGACAAAAACCCTCCAGGATGCAGTTTTTGATAAGAATATAATTGACCAAGACTTGATCGAACGAATAGTTAAACCAATTCTTCAAAATCCCAGAAGTGGCTTGGCACTTTACTATTATTTACGAGATTCTTCTCGAAACCATGTTTTTCCTGATCTAAAAAGTCTTACTTTACCAATTTTTATTATGAGCGGAAAAGAAGATGCTTGGGTAAAAATCTCCGAAATAAGACGATTAACCACTTTCTTCAGTAACGCCACCTTCTTGGAAATTCATCAATGTGGTCATATGCCCCAGGAAGAAAAACCAGATGAAATTGTCGAACAATTGACCAAATTTATCAATTTTCATTCCCAATAATTCCATGCCGGTTCTGATAAAAATATTAATCATTTTTGCCTTTATCCTGGTCCTTATCAAAAAGAAATTGAATATCGGTCTAAGTCTTATTTTGGCTTCCTTCCTTTTTTGGATTTTATTTCAAATTCCCTTTTCGAAATTCCCGTCGGTTTTTCCTTTAGGATTTTTTGCTTATGAAAATACCAATTTATTGCTTAGTGTTTTTTCTATTATGTTGTTAGGAAATTTACTATCCAATAATGGGGAACTTGCTAAGTTAGTGCGGGGCATTGAAGAACGAATTCGTGACTCCCGATTGGTACCCCCGGCCTTATCAGCTCTAATCGGGCTCCTTCCCATGCCCGGTGGTGCACTTTTTTCCGCCCCTTTAATCGAAGCTTCTTATTCATCCAGTTCATCATCAAGCCAATTGCTTACCTTTATTAATTATTGGTATCGACATGTATGGGAGTATTTCCTCCCGCTTTATCCAGTTATTTTAATGGCATCTAACATAACAGGTTTATCCCTTGCTTGGATTATTATTCATCATCTTCCTTTTACTCTATTAGCTTTAATTGGTGGTTGGTTGGTCATAAAAAAACAAAAACCAGTACCAAAAGCTAATATAAAAACTGAATCTATGCCTTTGAAAACTTTGCTTCGGCTGTTCTTGCCCATCCTTATTCCTGTTTTTGTAGTACTCCTTAACCAACCGGTTTGGTTGGGAGCTGCAATGGGAATAGTCTTTTGCGCCTTTTTTCACCGCATGAACCTTTCTACATTATCACGATTGATGTTTCATCGGTTTTCCTGGGTTATGATGCTGGATGTGGTTGGGGTCATACTTTTTAAAACCGTCATTATTGAAAGTGGGAGTATCCCTATCTTAGTAGATTCCTTCCTTTCTAGCCATTTTCCGGTATTGATTATCGGGATGGCTGTCCCCTTTCTAATTGCTCTCATCAGCGGTTATTCGTCAGCTTTTATCGGTATTGCCTTCCCTATTATCCTCCCACTTTTTACTGAATATTCCATCCAACAGATTTTCCCTTTAATTTTTATATCTGGTTATGCTGGAATCACTTTTTCACCAGCTCATCTTTGCTTAATCCTCACCTGCCGCCATTTTAAAAGCGATCTCATTTCTACCTACCGGCTACTTTTTTTACCGTTCCTATTGGTATTTTCTTGGGGAGTAATCTGGTTTTTCCTGGCTCGATAATAGCTCAACAAAAACATTAATAAGGAGTCGCTGGTATTTGATTAATTAGAAAATCACCGACTTGATAGATCAAGCCCCTACAAAAGAATTTTTTACGTAGGTGCATAATTAATTGCGCCCGATTATTGTAGCGACATGCCATGGTATGTCGGATATTGGATTTTCATCCTCTCCTGATGTCACACAAGTGGCATGAAGGTCTATCCTGAAAATACCTTCAAATGAATTCTTTAATCAGTCATCCTGAGGCATGGTATTCAGAAGCCGCGAGGATCTCATCTGACACCGAAGGC
>DPKX01000011.1:3800-4451 GCA_003542295.1 Candidatus Atribacter hydrocarboniphilus | reverse complement strand
TTCTCCCATCAAGGGAGAAGGAATTGTTGTATTACCAATGGGCAGGGTTGTTTATCCTGCTATCGTGAATTGGAACCTGTGACAAGATTAAACCATCCCAAAATAAGTTTATTCTTGTGAACTTAATCCATCTTCCAAACCGGAAAACTATATTTTTTTTACTTTTCCATCTCCATTATCAATACCAATCGCTTTTCTTTAATTTTTATAAATACATTGTTTAAGAGCTGGATATAAGTGTTTATAAACTTCATATTTTTCAAAGTACCGATTGGCGTTGGTTGGATTTGGTTCATATACTTGTTTTACCTGGACAATCGAGTTAACTAATGAAGAAAAATCCTCAATATTTTCTCTGGCTTTTCTTCCTAATAAAGCCGCTCCCAAGCAAGCAGCTTCGGAAACATTCAGGGTTTCAACTGGCAGGTTATAGACATCGGCTTTAATCTGTAACCAATGTTCATTTCGCGCTCCACCACCAATAGCACGTAAAGCTCTCACCTCAACACCAGCATTCTTAAGTAACTCAAGATTAAATTTCATCTCCAAGCTAATTCCTTCTAAAAGAGCTTTCACCACTTCTTTATTGGTAGTTTGGAATTTTAATCCAACAATCATCCCGCAAGAATTCGTATCAAAATATGGGGTACC
>DPKX01000011.1:0-3767 GCA_003542295.1 Candidatus Atribacter hydrocarboniphilus | reverse complement strand
TCCATCAAGAATGAGGTCATAAACATTTTTTTGAAGGAGTCGTGATTGTTCTTTTTCCAAGCCAGCGAAATTATCCCGATACCAGCGGAGAAGCTGCCCGCCGGTAAAATTATAAACTAAAGTGATAAAAAGATCCGAAACCGAATGATGATAACAACAAAGATTGTTTTCTCTCATTAAAGGTGTTAACATTAATTGAGAGATAGCCGGTGCTATGCACTCCACAGTTCCGGTGGCATCCATTGCTAAATAAGGTCGAATAACACCCGCTCCCAAGGCTCCCGATGGTTGGTCATGGGCACCACAAGCCACTAAGACTGGATGTGGCCATCCCATCTTTTTTCTGAAGGCTTCGGAAACAAGACCTATTGCTTGTCCTGATGGAAAAGGTTGGGCTAATTGATTCTCGTTAATCCCTGCTATATCTAAAATTTCTGACGACCATCGAGCTTTTTTTACCTCAAACATCATTGTTCGACCCGCTAAAGAATAATTCATGGCTGGTTTTAATCCCAATCGGAACATAATAAAATCTTCGAAGCAAAGAAAATAGCGAGCCTTTGAAAATATATCGGGAGTATACTTTTTCCACCAAAGAATTTTATTGATCGTCCCAATCCCCGAGAGAGGCATTCCGGTAATTTTAAAAAATTTCTCTTCTCCCAGCTTTTCCTTCCAGAATGGAACAAACTCATCCCCTCGCTCGTCAAAGGTTACCATGCTTCTTGCCAGACAACCACCTTTTTCATCAACCGGAATGACCGCTTCGCCTTGTGCAGATATAGCCAAGCTAACTGGGTAATCACCTTGATAGGAATTAGATACCTCCTGTAAACAATCTTCAACGGAACGAAAAACTTCGTCAGCATCCAATTCGATCCACCCCTGATTCGGTTGATATAAGGGGTATTCTCTATAAGCTTGGGCTACTGTATGACCCTCTTCATCAAAAGCGATCACTTTGCAGCCAGTTGTTCCAACATCGATACCCAAATAACTCAAATCCACTCACCTCTCCTATATAGAAAATTCAATTCACCAATTCTTATTTATAATAAGCTTCCTATGTAACGCATTGCTTCAAGGGAATTTGCTTCTTTTTGAATTTGGTGAAGTGTCTTGAGATCAATCTTTTTAACTACCTCTAACATATATTGAATATTTTCAATACTAAAACGGCAGGCTTCAGCAGAATCCTCCCGATAAGGAAAAATGTCTAAACCCAACCATCCTTCATAACTGGATAAATTCAGGTAATAAATGAACTCGAGGGTTTCCCAGAAATGAACTGATCCAACCGCCATATCATCATCCCAGTCCCGATAATTATCGTTAAGATGAAGAACAAATAATTTTTCAAATTTATCCAAAAGAGCAACCACGTTAGCCGGTGATTCTTTACAGTTGAAAGAATGACCTAAATCAACCGTTACCCCTACATTGGAGCATCCGGTGGCATGAGAAAGATAGAGGGCTGTTCCCGAAGAATAAATTGTTGAGTGGGTGCGAGGTTCACGAAGCTTATATTCAAGGCTAAGACGTACTCGAGGATTATGTTGGGCAATTTCAATCAATGCTTCAACCATTAAATTCCATTGTGCAACATAATTAATCTGAAAGGGATAATCAAAACCATCCTGACCTGGCCAGAGATTCATTACACCTGCTTCCAGATACTCAGCAATATCCATTGCTTTTTTGGAATAATCGATTGCCTTTTTCCTTAATTCGGAATTTTCTGACATCAAACTTCCCCGGGCAAAAATTGGATCACTAAACAAATCCACATCACAACAGGCTAATTTTAAGCTACGATCTTGGAGTGCTTTTTTAACAAAATCGACGTTATTTTCATTGAGTGGTTGAGGATAATGCATCATTACGCCAGTGAGATTAGGAACCGCAGCGATTCGATCTAATGACTCTTCGATGTTCCCACCTGATTTGTATCCAGTCACACAAAACCGATCGGGAGTTGCCCCAAAAACCCATATACCGGTGGAAAATCCTTTGCTTTTCATTGACTTCATCCTCCTTTATTTTTTTATACCCATTTTGAATGAAAAAACACCTCTAAATATCATCCTCTCTCCCTTTCTTTAAAAAAAGGCTAAAGAAAATTACTGTTCTTCTCGGGTCAGATCACTGATCATTCTGTTAACTTTTAACAAATCTTTATATATTAACTGATATATCTGGTAACGATTATTATAGTTTTGTATATAGCTATTGTTTGGCTGGATGGAATCCTCAAAGGAAACCATGGCATCAATTGCCTCTTCAAAACTTTTAAATACTCCTTTGGCAACTCCCGCCAACATAGCGGTTCCAAGAGCAACTGCTTCACCGGTTTTTGGAATGATTAAAGCTTTCTGAAGAATGTCAGCTTTAATCTGAAGCCATGCTCTTGAACGAGAACCACCACCAATCGCTCGCAAGCTGTTGATAGGTAAACCGAATCTTTCGTATAAATCTAAATTTATTTTCATCTCATAAGTAAGGCTTTCCAAAATCGCTTTTACTACTTCTTCCTTGCTGGTTGCTAAAGTAAGGCCAATTATTGCCCCTCGTGACTTTTCATCAAGGTATGGTGTTCCCGTGCCGGAAAAATGTGGAAGAACAAATACTGAGGCAGGCTTATCTGGTATTTCCTTTAATAATAGATCATATGCGCTCCCACCAATTTGGGCTGCTTTTTCAAGTTCCTCGAAACCAAACTCATCTCGAAACCAACGAAGCACAACCGCACCTGACGCTATATACGCCAGGGTAATGTAGGAATCTTTCACAACATGAGGATAACAGCAAAAACTATTTTCCAACATTTCTCTGCTAAAAAAGGCACTTTCCCCAAGATTGAGTGCTACGCATTCGGAGGTTCCTATTCCATACATCGCTTCACCTGGATTTTTCACTCCACATCCCAAAACTCCACAAGGCTGGTCATGGCCTCCAGTGGCAATGAAAAGATTTTTTGGAAGACCGCTTTTGCCGGATACTTTTGGGCTTATGGTTCCAGCTATGTTTCCAGAGGGAATTGCCCGAGAGAGGTTTTGCGGATCAACACCTGCCAATTTACAAATTTTTTCCGACCATTCTTTTTTGACCACATCAAAAAGCATAGTTCGTGCCGCTAAGGAATAATCGATTACTGGTTGATCTTCCGTCAATCGATAAATAATATAATCCTCAACGCAACAAAACTTCCAGGTTTTTTCAAACACGTCTGGGCGATGGTCTTTGAGCCATAGTATTTTATTAACCGTATACATACCATGAAGGGGCATACCGGTTATTTGAAAAATATTATAAGGGTCTTCTCTTTCTAACCAATAATCAATATATGTATGGGCTCGAGTATCAAAATTTGCCAGCGCATTACAAAGTGCCTTACCTGAACTATCAATTGGAATAAGCGTTTCCCCATGAGAGGTAACGGCTACAACTTCTATTGGTTCTTTTGATTTTTTCGCAACCTCGCTGAGCGCTTCAAGAACGCTTTCCCAAATATGTTCGGGATTAATCTCCAACCAACCCGGTTGCGGTGTTATAAAAGGATATTCACGGTATGATTGGGCAACCATAGTTCCATCTTCACGAAAAAGGACAACTTTGCAACCACTCGTTCCTACATCCAAACCGGCCAAAACCAATGATACCCTCTCCCTCCATCAAATCGATGTATTTTTATTTTTTTTATGGCAAAAGCATTGAACCAAGGGTAAAATTAAATTTCCCGTCTTCTATCCTGAAAATATAACAACGTT
>DPKX01000219.1:9039-9170 GCA_003542295.1 Candidatus Atribacter hydrocarboniphilus | reverse complement strand
ATGCTGCCTAGCAGCACCAGATGACAATGAAAATATATACTCAAAAACCAATCTCCCCCTTTAGCAAAGGGAATAAGGGGGATTTGAAAGTACTAAAAAAACGAATCCTTCTCAAACTCCCTTTATCTAAA
>DPKX01000219.1:0-9034 GCA_003542295.1 Candidatus Atribacter hydrocarboniphilus | reverse complement strand
ATTGCCACGTCACTCCGTTCCTCGTAATGGCGTCTTTTAATTTCTTCTCCCTTGAAAGGAGAAGATAAGGATGAAGGTAAAAATTGGTATTGATTATGTGTCACTCAACACTGCCTTTAGAAATAGAAAGGAGAGAAAATAAAATGAAAGCTGCGCATTTTCTCGGACCTGGTCAGATGGAAGTTCGTGAAGTCCAAAAGCCAGAAATTGTTGACGGTGAAGTGTTGTTAAAGGTAGCTGCCTGTGCTATCTGTGGAACCGATGTCCGTATTTTCCAATTTGGGCACCCAAAAGTGAAGCCACCTCATATTACTGGTCATGAAATATCGGCAGAAATAGTTGAGGTAGGAAAGGGTGTAGAGGGTTATAAGGTTGGAGATAAAGTTTCGGTGATAACAGTTATTTCCTGCGGCCGCTGTCATTATTGCCGACGTGGCCTCCAAAATCTATGTCCAGACCAAGAATACATCGGGTACCATTTTCCCGGGGGGTTTGCCGAGTACTTAAAAATTCCAAAAGCTGGTGTTGATAAAGGCAATTTACTCGTTTTGCCGCCAGATATGGATTTACTTGAAGCTAGCTTGGTAGAACCGCTTTCCTGTGCTGTAAATGGACAATCCTATTTAAATATAGGATTTGGAGAAACTGTTTTAGTGATCGGATCTGGTCCTATCGGATGTATGCATGTTGAATTAGCCAAAAACCGAGGGGCCGGTAAGATCATCATTGCAGATATATCCGGGGAACGTTTGGATTTAGCCAAGCGAGTACAAGCCGATTACTACATAAACTCAGCAGAAAAGAGCTTAAAAGATGAAGTATTGACTATTACCGATGGTTTGGGAGCTGATGTTATCATCGTAGCAGCATCATCTGGAGCAGCTCAAGAACAAGCTTTGGAGATGATCGCTCCTCAAGGACGCATTAGCTTATTTGGTGGTTTACCCAAGGACAAGCCAACCATCCAATTCAACAGCAACACTGTCCATTATAAAGAGATAGGAGTGTTTGGAGTGTTTGCTTCTCATGCTTCTCAGTATGAAGAAGCGGCCAAACTGATTTATTCCAAGCGGATTCATGCCAAAGGTTTGATTACCCATGTAGTTCCTCTTGAAAAAGTCGTCGAGGGAATACAGCTGGTCAAAGAAGGAAAAGCCTTGAAAGCGGTTGTGAGTTTTATATAGAATAGCACTAAATGTTAGATTCATTTTCTTTCTTGTTAACTTTTACTATCGGGGAGAAAGAGCTCCTATTATCTTTTTTTGATTTCAAATCAGCGAAAAAATGATAAAAACAAGTGAGGATGATAACTGAAAAACAAGATTTTGGGACCGGAACCTATTAAAAAGAAAGGTTTCGCATATTTATAATGATAGGTGGTGAAAAATATATATGGAAACCCAACCGTTGAAAGGAAACATTGCATTTATTACTGGTTCTGCTTCGGGAATAGGACAGGGAATTACTCTCCGCTTTGCGAAAGAAGGAGCACATATTGCCTGTTGTGATTTAAATTTAGAAGGTGCAGAGAAAACAGCTCAAGAAGTCAAATCTCTTGGACAACAAGCATTAGCGATTCAGTTAGATGTTACCAAGAGTAAAGATGTAGAAAATGCAGTTCGACAGGTTCATGACCATTTTGGAAAAATCGATATCCTGGTGAATTCAGCTGGGATCATTAAAGCCAACTTTATAACCGACGTTCCCGAATCAACCTGGGATGCGATTATCGATGTTGATCTCAAGGGAACCTTTCTCTGTATCAAGGAAGTTGCTAAATATATGGTTGAACAAAAAAGTGGGAAAATTATCAATATTAGCTCTAAATCAGGGAAGAAAGGTGGCTTATGGCTGGCTGCTTATAGTTCGGCGAAATTTGGGGTTGTAGGACTTACCCAAAGCGTTGCGACCGACCTCGCCCCTTTCCATATCAATGTCAATGCAATTTGTCCTGGTAATGTGTTTTCAACCCCAATGTGGGATTTATTGGATAAAGAATATTCAGTGAAATTAGGAGTCCCTCCTGAACAGGTACGAAAAATTTATGTCGAAAAAGTACCTCTTGGAAGAGGTTGTACCGTAGAAGATATATCAAACCTCGCAGTTTTTCTTGCTTCTTCACAGTCCGACTATATGACCGGTCAAGCCATTAACTTAACCGGTGGGCAGGAGGTCCACTGAGCTGAATACGATAGGTTTGGTTGTTAACCCGGTAGCCGGGAAAGATATACGAAGATTAGTTGCCCATGGATCAGTATTTGGGAATCGAGAAAAGATCAACTATACTATTCGAATTCTTTTGGGATTTGACCAAATTATCACTGGGCCAATAAAGTTAATTTATATGCCCGATCCGTATGAACTGGTTGAAACAGTCATTGATGAAGTCGGGAAATCTTTAAAAAACATTGAGTTTGAGAAAGCACCTATAACCGTTTTTGGAGATGATGCCGATACAACTCATTTTACCCAATTTATTGCCAAAAAACCGAAGGTTGCGGCTTTAGTTGTTTTGGGTGGAGATGGAACGAATCGACTAGTAGCCCGATATAGCCGAAATATTCCTCTTTTTTCTATATCTGCCGGGACAAATAATGTTTTTGCTGATAACATTGAACCGACAATTTGTGGGATGGCACTTGGATATTTTATGAATGGATGGGTTAAAAAGAACCAGGTTTTAGAGCAGAAAAAGATATTACGAATTTTTCAAGATAATATCGAAAAAGGCGTAGCTTTGGTGGACGTGGTTTTATTAGATAAAAAAGAAATTGGTGCTCGCGCGGTATGGGATTCATCGTTAGTGAAATTAGTTGTGGTTACTCAAACCGATTCCATGAAAACTGGCTTAAGCACCATTGTTGACCGTGTAGTAAAAATTTCATCCCAGGATTCTTATGGAGGGTATGTTTTTCCCAATCGCAGTGGTCGGATAGTTGGAGTGGCTATTGCTCCTGGTTTGGTGCAAAAAATTGGTATTGGTGAGTGGGGATATCTTCAGGAAAATCAATCAATACCAATTAATCATACTGATGGGATTATTGCTCTCGATGGTGAAAGAGAACTGCCAGTACGTGCAGGGGAAAACTGGACGGTACTATTGGATAGAAATGGTCCGGTAAAAGCGAACATCAAGCAGATTATGGAACAAGTACGATAAGTCATCAAGAGCGGCAGGACGAAATATAAAATTCTCATAAGAGAAGATCTTTTTACCCAGGATTATCGATTAAATACTTATTTCTTAACGTCAAGATAATATACAATAATCCTTAGAAGGTTGATAGAGTTATTTTGTATTGGTTTCTGGTGGAATTAACGAATCTTTTTTTAAACAAAAAGGAGAGATTGTCGATGGCGGAAAAAATAATTATGCCCAAATTGGGCTTAACCATGGAAGAGGGAGTTATTAACAAGTGGCTGGTAAAAGAAGGAGATCAGGTCGAGAAGGGCGACGCTCTATTTGAAGTCGCGACTGATAAAGTAAATATGGAAGTCGAATCGACAGCGAACGGAGTTGTTTTAAAGATTATAGCTGGCGAAGGAGAAACCATTCCAATTACTCAAACAGTCGCTTATGTCGGGAAGCCAGGGGAAGTTATAGAAGAAAAAGAAGAGGTTGTTCCAACTTCCCAGGAAACCAAAAAGGAATCGGTAACAGTGCCAACAGAAGAAACGAAAGCTACCGCAGGCATAGAAGCTGCAAAAGAGCGAATTAAAGCCTCACCTCTTGCTCGTCGATTAGCGAATGAGTATGGTCTTGACCTATCAAAGATAGAAGGGACTGGTCCTGGTGGAAGAATCGTTAAAGAAGACATTGAAAATGCCTATCAACAAAAGAAAACCGTTACTCCTCAAAAAGTAGAAATACTAAAAACTGAGCCTGTTATCAAGGCAAAAGGAACGGTAACACCAAGCGAAGAGTTGCCGAAAGAAATTATTCCTTTATCCCGTATGAGAAAAATTATTGCGGAAAGAATGCATAGTAGTATGCAAAATAAACCTCATTTTTATTTACAAATGGAGATTTTATCTGATGAATTGGTTAAATTAAGAGGAAGAATGTTGCCTCTTATTGAAAAAAATACCGGACTTCGAATTTCCTATAATGATATTTTAATAAAAATTGTTGCGCAGAGCTTAGAGAGATTTCCAATGATCAATGCTTATTTTCTCGATGATGGAATCCAGATGAACTCAGCCATCAACATTGGAGTAGCCGTAGCTTTGGAGGATGGTTTGATCGTTCCAGTAATTAAAAATGCCAACTTGAAAGGGTTATCACAAATTGTAATTGAGACCAATGATTTATCAAAAAGAGCTCGTGAATCAAAGTTGCTCCCCGAAGAAATAACCGGAGGTACCTTTACAATATCAAATTTGGGTATGTATGGAGTTGATTCATTTAATGCTATTATTAACGCACCTGAATCGGCCATTTTAGCCTGTGGTGCAATTAAAAAACGTCCCTATTTTGATGGAGAGAATATTATAGTAGCTTCTTTGATGAACTTAACTTTATCTGGAGATCACCGGATCGTAGATGGGGCAGTTGCAGCCCAATTTATGCAATATTTAAAAAATCTCATTGAAGAGCCTTTAGGATTAATCGTATAAATAAAAAAAGGAGGGTCAGTCAGTGGATTATTTTCTGGGAATTGATGTCGGGACAACCGGATGTAAAGCAATTTTAATTGACGAAAATGGTGAGCTCATTGCAAAGGGTGTAGAAGAATACCCCCTCTATACTCCACGTCCCAACTGGGCGGAGCAAGATCCTTCTGATTGGTGGCAGGGAACCCAACAAGCTATCAAAAAAACCCTTGATTCGGTTTCCATTGATCGAAAGGCAATTGTTGGTATTGGTTTGACTGGTCAGATGCATGGGTCAGTTTTCCTCGATAACAAAGGAGAAGTAATTCGTCCGGCTATACTATGGTGTGACCAAAGAACCGCTAAGGAATGTGAAGAAATAACTCAAATCGTTGGTCGAGAAAAAATAATGCGGATCAACGGGAATCCAGTTTTAGCTGGTTTTACAGCGCCTAAAATTTATTGGTTGAAAAATAACGAGCCAGAATATTATAAACGTATTGATAAAATTTTGCTTCCCAAGGACTATATACGATTTTGTCTGACCGGGGAATTCGCAACTGATGTATCTGATGCATCAGGCACTTCGTTATTCGATGTACCTCGTCGACAATGGTCAGATGAAATCATTGATGACCTCAAGCTCAATCGAAATTGGTTTCCAGAATGTTATGAGTCGCCGGAAATAACCGGTTATTTGAAAAAAGAGATTACTCAATTATTTGGAATGAACGACCAAGTTATTGTTGTTGCCGGGGGAGGGGATAATGCAGCTGGAGCTATAGGAACTGGTATTGTCAAGTCCGGCTTAGTATCCGCGAGTATTGGTACTTCAGGTGTGGTTTTTGCTTTTAGTGATGAAGTTAAAATTGATATGAAAGGTCGTGTTCACACCTTTTGTCATGCGGTTCCGGGTAAATGGCACGTTATGGGTGTTATGTTGGCGGCTGGCGGATCTTTTCGTTGGCTTCGTGATGTTCTTGGAACGGAGGAAAAGAACCTAGCAGCATTACTCGAAAAAGATGCCTATGAGATTTTAACCGAAGAGGCGGCTCAGGTTGAACCGGGTGGTGAAGGTCTGGTTTTTTTACCTTATCTAACCGGTGAAAGAACACCTCATGCCGATCCCTATGCTCGGGGAGTGTTTTTTGGTTTAACCCTGAAGCATCGAAAGAATGAGATGGTACGGGCAGTTATGGAAGGTGTTACCTTTGGTATGAGAGATTCCTTTGAGATCATTCGGGAAATGGGCATTCCTATCGAAGAAGTCATGGCCATTGGTGGGGGCGCCAAAAGCCCCTTATGGAGAAAAATTCAAGCTGATATATATCAAGTTCCTTTATATCAAGTTCAAATTGATGAAGGACCTGCATTCGGTGCAGCTTTATTGGCTGCGGTCGGAAAGGGAGTTTTTTCTAATGTTGAACTAGCTTGCCAAAAGGCTGTGAGAGTGACAGATAAAGTCTACCCCGATTCCCAAAAAGGGATTCGATATAATGAAATTTATCAAATATATAAAGACTTGTATCCAGCTTTAAAGCCATTCTACAAGCGGATTTCCGATATTTCTTGGTAATCCAGACCAAAAGAACAAGATGGATTGATGTTCATGTCCTTTATTGAGTCTTTTGAAAATGGAAAATCTTTCCCCTCCTCATCCTGACCACTCCATATGGTGGTTGACCGAGGGGGGAATTTTTTAATAATTGAGGAGTTCCTTATTCCTCTTGGGGAACATTAAAGGTTAAAGAGAGACATAGATACCAATATCCATCACTGTTCACTGTCACCATAGGAGGTGAAGCAATTGGATAAAAAAGCCATATGTTTAGGGGAGCTCTTAATTGATTTTGTTTCCACCTTAAATGGTGTAACCTTAAGGGATGCCCCGGGTTTTGAAAAAGCACCAGGGGGTGCCCCTGCCAATGTGGCAGTGGGTTTATCAAAATTAGGCATTGAAACCTATTTTATTGGAAAAATTGGTAAAGATGCCTTTGGCGATTTTTTAAGAATGACTTTAGATAAAAATGGAGTGAAAACCAATTATTTAACTTCAACGACTAAGGCAAAAACTACTTTAGCCTTTGTTTCTTTAACTGAAGAAGGTGAAAGGGATTTTGTTTTTTACCGAGACCCAGGAGCAGACATGCTTTTGGATCAGTCGGATATTATAGATTCAATATTTTCTGGAAGCGGTGTTTTTCATTTTGGATCAATTACCATGACTCATGAACCATCCAATAGTGCGACATTTAAAGCAATTCAATTAGCTCGTAAATATGGGTATTTAGTATCTTTTGATCCGAATTTACGACCTGCTTTATGGAAAACATTGGATGAAGCCCGGGAAAAAATGCGGCTTGGTGTGGAACTATCCGATGTTGTAAAATTGAATGAGGAAGAAGCGATGTTTATTGCTGAAGCCAATACTATTGAAGAAGCTATTCAATACTTACAACGTAGCTATAGCCTAGCACTGGTAATTATAACCTTGGGGAAAGAAGGTTCTATTCTTGTTCACCAAGAGAAATCACTTCGCGTAGAAGGCTTTCCGGTCCATGCTGTTGATACTACTGGAGCTGGAGATGGCTTTGTTGCCGGGTTGATCAGTTCTCTTTATATGTTTTGGAATGACCTGAGAGAAAGGAAACCCATCCCTGATGATACGCTTCGTTATGCAGGTCGTCGTGCCAATGCTGTAGGAGCTCTAACGACTTTGAAAAAGGGAGCAATTCCAGCTCTTCCAACTCAAGAAGAAGTTGAAATTTTTATAGAGGAGAATCCTTTGTGATTTTGGTGGTTTGTGCCAATCCAGCCCTTGATCGACTACTCGTTTTAACCGAACTCAATGTAGATGGAGTGAATCGAGCTTCCCAGATTGAAGTGACGGTTGCTGGAAAGGGAATTAATGTTGCTCGAGCAATACGGACGATGGGTTTTGATAGCCATCTCTATCTATTTCTTGGTGGTGATAATGGAATTAAAGTAGCGAACGGTTTATCCAAAGAGTATCTTCCTTTCGATGCTTGGCCAACTCTTGGAGAAACTCGTCTTACCACGGTTATTCACGAAGAGAAAATGAATCGACATACGGTTATTAACGAGATTGGCCCCCTGGTTCCTTTTGAGTCCTCGCTTACTTTAATCCATAGCATTGAAAAACAACTCAAACCGGATGATTATCTCATCATATCTGGTTCACTACCAAGAGGGGTAAGAAGAGATTTCTATTCGGCTCTCATCCATATTGCCCAGCAAAAAAAAGCCTATTCGGTTCTTGATAGCTCTGGTTTGCCATTTTCATTGGCTCTAAAGTCAATTCCTTTTTTGATTAAACCTAATGTAAAGGAAGCCGAAGAAGCATTAGGATTTGCTATTCTATCATTGGATGATAAAATAAAAGCAGTACATTGTTTCCAAAAGCTGAAGATTCCCTTAATTATTTTATCCGACGGGCCAAAAGGATTAGTAGTCGGATACCATGATGAAGTTTTTATTGTAAGAGCCGATAATACTTTAAGGGGTGGAGGATTTGCTATTGGATCAGGAGATACCTTAGTTGGAGGAGTCGTAGCTCAACTTTCTCAACAAGCTGATGTACGGGATGCCATTCTATTTGGAACTGCCTGTGGGCTTGCCAATACCTTTTGTTCAGGAGCGGGAGTGTTTAACCTGGATATGGCACACCAGTTTATGGAGCATATTTTCATTGAAAATTATTACTCATCTAAAAGGAGGTAGCTGCGATGGAAGTGGTGGTTCGAGGAAAAAATATCGGTGTCGACGACCTCATGAGAGATTATGTGACCAAAAAGTTATCAAAACTTGATAAGTTTTTCCATAAGCTTATCGATGCAACTGTTGTTTTCAGTTTGGTACGAGGACGAATTAAAAGTGAAGTTACTTTGACAGCAAGTGGGATTGTTCTTCGAGCCGAAGGAGAAGGTCCCGATTGGAGGACATCTTTCGAAACTGTCGATGATAAATTGGAAAGACAGGTAAAACGTTATAAAGAAAAATTGGCTCGCCGAGGTGCTTTGAAATCAGGTGAAGCTCTCTCGGCAATCGAAATAAATGAGATTCTTCCTCAAACCGAGAGCGAAGAAAAAATTCCTGGCAAGTTGGTGCGTACTAAAGAATTTATACTTCGTCCTATGACAGTTGAAGATGCCATTTTACAAATGGAACTTCTCAGCCATTCTTTTTTCGTTTATAAAGATATGGATAATAATAAAGTTCAAATTCTCTATAAAAGAAATGATGGAGACTACGGCTTAATTGATCCTGTGTATTAACTTTTAATTGTTAAAATATAAATCAGATAAAATTTATCAATTATTGGAAAACATTATTGATGGCAGAGTATAAAAAAAGACAGTTTTTAGGTGGGGAAATTATGAACGAACCTGTTGATTTTAAGGCTATCGAGGATTCGATAAGT
>DPKX01000013.1 GCA_003542295.1 Candidatus Atribacter hydrocarboniphilus | reverse complement strand
TGGTGGTTTTTATTGCTGTCAGCGTAATCACTTTTTTTATCCCTAATGCTCTGCAAAAAACCTCAATTGATTCAGTGATTACATTTCATAATCAAATGCAAAACTACATTTGGGTAGCCCAAAATGGAAATCCACCACCAGTTGATCTTCTGGAAAATCTTCCCACACCAGATCGAGAAGCACGAGAAATAAAAAATAAAATGCTTGAATATTCTTCCAGTCGAATAAAAAACCCTACCACCCTTCGGGAAATTGAGGATGATTTTATGGAATGGAGAAATCGTGTTTTAAAAAAATATGAAGGCTTAATCTACGAAAAGGAAAGTTAGTGCATGGATTGATGATGGGAACAGGAGGCCATATGTTAAAAAACTTGATTTTAGATAAACCTCTTGCCTTTATCGATGTAGAGACAACCGGTCTTCAACCGAATATGGATAGAATAGTTGAACTATCGATTCTTAAAATTCATCCCGATGGAAATTACGAGTATAAAAGCCACCGAATGAATCCGGGGATACCTATTCCAGCCGAAGCAACAGCAATACACGGCATTACCGATGAAGACGTTGTAAATGAACCAGTTTTTCAAGAATATGCCTCAAGTATTATTGATTTTCTTGAGGGATGTGATATAGCCGGTTTTAATGTGTTGAAGTTTGACATCCCTTTTCTTGAAGTTGAATTGCGAAGAGCCGGTGTCCTTTTCCAAAAAAGAGATCGGAAGTTTATTGACGTCCAAATACTTTACCATCTATTAGAGCCACGAGATTTAAAGAGCGCTTATTTAAAGTATTGCGGAAAAGAAATGGAATTATCCCATACAGCCCAAGGTGATGCAACAGCAGCTGCTGAAATATTGGATAAACAATTAGAAATTCATCAGGATTTACCAAAAAATGTAGAAGGTTTACATGCATTGTGCCAACCTGGATTAGCCAATTATGTGGATCCGGAGGGGAAATTCATTTGGTCGAACGGAGAGATTGTATGTCACTTTGGGAGGAAATATTTCGGTTGGACCTTAAAACAACTTGTTTCTCAAGCCCCTGATTATCTGCAATGGATGTTATCTTCGGATTTTTCGCCTGATGTTAAAAAATTAGTATATGACGCTCTTCAAGGTAAATTTCCCAAGTCAAAAGATAAATAGTTTTTTTAAATTTACCTCTTTTGATAGAGAATAAATAGACCTTTATACTGCTAAACAGTGCCAGATAGGGATGAGAAAATACCTATATAAAACGTCATTGCGAGGAGTTCAACCGTTCTTTGGTTGAACGACGTGGCAATCTCATTTAGAAAATTTCTATAAAATAAAAAAGATGAGATCCTCACGGTTTCGAAAAACGAAGCCTCAGGATGACGCCATTTTTTAATCATTCCAGTATTTTCTGGATAGAATTATTTTAAAAGAGTAATACTGAGTTGATAACAAAAAGCTGGAGAATTTTATTTCTCCAGCTTTTTAATTATAACCACAAAAAGAAATTATTTCTCAACATGGCTTCGTCGGGATAGGATAACGATAAGCGCCACAATCAAAGGGAAAAATGGAATTGCATATAAATAACCAGCATTTTCTTTTTTCAATAACCTTATTACACGATCGCTTTGGGAAACGGGTTGGTTGTTATCAGATTGGACCAACGAAACAGAATAATCACGTTTAGGAAGATTTGGATCTAAAGTAACTTTATAACTTTCAAAAGTCGGTTGGTATCCCTGCTGTTTAAGCTCATCGCTATATTTGAGTATTTCATATCCCAGTTCCGGACCGGGAATTTGCTTAACAAAGTAAGGTAACTTATCAACTGACTGGAGAATTTGTTGCTTNNATCCCAGAATGGTTTTGACGTTATCGATGGGGTCAACATGAACCCATTTCCAGCGTTCTAATCGCCCGACATTTTGAGGATCAACTAGCTTGTTGTGATATAACTCATTGTATTCATCTTGAAGGAACGGGTTAAAGTAAAGTTCATTTTTCCCTGTAGCATGGATAATCCATGAGGGTTCATCACAATTTTCTTTTTTCGTCCAGCGATTTCCAGGTATTATTTCATAACCGGTACCACCTTGGCGACGGGAAGCAAAAACAATAACTTTTTTTTCGCTTCCTTCAATTAGAGTACCATCTTTGGCTCGAAGCTGANNGAGAGCTGGATTTCATAAGATCCTACCGGAAGCTGTAAAACAAAACCTTGAGCTGGTTCGGTTGAGTAGAATTGAACAAATTCGGGTGGTTTTGGCTCTTGGGGGATTGGAATATTAACTGGTCCCGTATCTCCAGCTTCACGACGACGTCTTACTTCTTCTAAAAAACGATTAAAAGATTCACGATATTGAGCCATATTTTCATAGTATTGTCGTAATTGAACATTAAATTGATCAACAGCTGTTTGATATTTTTCAAAAGATTCTATAGCTGAAGCCTCGGTGTATACGATAGCTTTTTCTGAATAGTATCCTTTCGGGTAAAAGAGAGAATAATCAACCTTATCAAGAGTTTCTACAACTTTTCCGTTTTGAATTAACTCTAACTTACCAGCAACCTCTTCATTAAGAGTACTAAAACCGGCCATATACTTTTGGGTAATCGGCCAAAAGTAGACAATAGTTTTTCGTGGACTTATGATGCTGGGTTCATCAGTAATGAGATAAATTGTTTCTTCAGTAGCTGGACAGAAACTTTTGCTGTATCCTGAACCGTTAAAGGAGGTCAAAGAATATACCAGTTGTTCTCGTAAAACCGGAGCTTCAGCCAGAGCAATAGCTGATACTCCACATAGGCTTAAAACAATAAACATAAACAGTATGAAAGGATTTTTTTTCATGCCTTGACACCTCTTCGGTTCATGATGTAGATGGAAAGAGAGAGAAAAACCGTCACATATACTACACAATACAATACATTGGTGAAAAACAATGACCAATTATCCAACAAAACTGAATCTAAACCTCTCGATAAGTAAGCAAAGGGTGAAACCCAGTTGATTCCTTTAAAAACCAATTGAAGCGTTTCTCGAATATAAAAAAGAGAAGTTGGAAGGGATTCTTTTTCTAATCCCAAGAGGGTGCTATAAGAAAACTGGATAGCGAGGAATGCTCCAAAAACAGCAATGAGGGTGATGACCGAACTTCTTACTCGGCTGGTCAACGAGGATATGAAAAGCCCAAAACTGACCACACAAGATATGAGAAATACCCCCATGATCAGGGCTCGAACCAGGCCAGGAGTAAACCCTAAATTGGTAAAAAAGCTCACTAAAAAGAAGTAAACGGCAGTAAAACCTAATGAAATTACTCCTAAAAAAAAGTCTTTCCAGAACTTGGCCATTAGAAAATTCTTTGATGTAACTGGTCCATAGAAGAGAACTTCTAAGGTCCCTTGTTCGCGTTCCCTTGATATCGAAATCGCCGAAATGAGCACCAAGTAGAGTGAGATGATGATGATGGTGATATACAATGGATAATTAAGAGGAAATGCGCTCACTAAAATATCGTCTTCTCTAATTCCATCAAGAAAATTCTTTAAAATAAAAGATGAGGCGAAGAAGGAAACAAACAACACTCCATAATAACCCCAACTATACAAGCTATATAAAAGGTCTCTTTTTAGAAGAATCTTGGTAATTCGTCCTTGGTTTGCCACAGCTATTGACCCTCCTTCTTAGTAAGTTCTACATTTTCAATGACATCTTCAAAAATTCCTTGTGGAGTGGTTAATAATAACTCCATAAGACCATATTTCTCGTTTTCTGTATCAATATCAAGAGCATTCCAGGGTATAATAGCTTTATTTCGAGCTAAATAAGAAGTCGGGTCCCAGAAAAGCTTCATGGAGCCGTCAAAAAGCTTTCTTCCCCGGCTATAATTATCTTCATCTCCATCACGAACATATAATTTACCTTCAAGTTTGAGGGGAAGGGCTGGATAATCGGATATGCCTTGCCCTTGGTGATTTTTAAAGCGGATTTCAACTTCAATACCCTGCTCAGTTGGCTCAGAGAAACATATGATTCCAGCTAAACCAGGGATTTCCTTCCCTTTCATGGTAAAATCAAACACATTTATTCCTTTTTTAATGTCTATTTCCTGTTGGATTTCTTCGTAATAGGGAGCAATAGCTTTAAAGGTGTGTTTTCCTGGGGGAATCCGGGATAATTTATAATCTTTACTCATATAGAGAATATCTGACTTTCCGTCAAGAGTAACCTGAAGTTTTTTGACCACATCTTGAGATATTTCATCGACTACTCTACCCTGGAGCGTTCCCCAATTGGTATTGGTGGAAAAGTAGACGAAAACAAATAAAACTGCCAAAATAACAAGTATAAAAGTAGAAATAAGGATGGTTGTTTTTTTCTTTTTCATTGTCCATTCCCTCGGTCGGTTAATAAAGAAATGTTTTGTTGAGTAATAGTGATGAAAGCCTCTTCTAAGCTCATTTCTTTCGCTTGCATAGAAAGGATGATGTAACCAGAATTAAAAATTGCTTCTGAAAGGTCTTTACGGTAATCTCGATCGGTTTTAAGTTGGACTTCAATTTTGTTTTCTTTGCATTGAAAACCTTGGATAAAGGGAAGATTACTTAGAACCGGCTCTAAGTTTTGGGCTTCTTGATTCAATTCGATACGAATAGTCACCGTATCCGATAATTTTCTTTTGATATTATCCATGTTGTCTTCAGCAAGTAATTTTCCCTGATTGATGATTCCAACTTTTTTACACAGTTTCTCAACCTCGGATAGAAGATGAGAGGAAACAAACACAGTTCGACCAGCTTCATGTTCTTCTTCGATAAGGTCACGAATTTGTTTGATACTGGTTGGGTCGAGGTTTGCTACCGGTTCGTCAAGGATGAGTAATTCTGGATCATGGAGAAGAGCTTTCACAAAGGCTAATTTTTGTTGCATACCTTTAGAATAAGCACCAAGATTTTTATTTTTTTCTTTTTCTAAACCAACAGCACTCATTAATTTATCGATCCGTTTTTGTCGATTTTCAACTTCATAAATTTCACCAAAGAAATTGAGGTATTCTGAAGCAGTCATGTCACGATAGAAATATTGATTTTCTGAAACAACACCAATCTTTCTTTTTAGTTCGACATTATTGGGTTTCATTTCATTTCCGAGGAGATATATTTTCCCTCCCGATTTAGGAACAAGTCCGAGAAGCATCATAATAGTTGTTGTTTTTCCAGCACCGTTCGGACCCAAAAACCCATAAATATCATTTTTTTCAACCTTGAGGTTTAAGTCCTTCACTACCATTAAATCGTTATAGGTCTTACAAAGATTTTCAGTTTGTATCATAGAAAAGTTTTTATGTCCTCCTTTCGTTTTCACTGAAACTTACAAGGGAATGATTCTTTTTTATTGGCCCATTTGTTTAAATAAACTCATCGATTATTTTATACTAATTATAGTGGAAATGTTGTTTAACCGTTCCCATATTAATTAAAATTATTGGTTTTTTTAAAGTCTAATGAGAAAATAAGAACATCAAAACCAATTTTTTGAACAGTAATTTCATGGTAGGAATGGAATAGGAGGAATAGAATGCCGGAACTTCCTGAGGTTGAAATAATAAGAAGAGAACTCTTGCATCCGTTGATAGGAGAAAGAATAGTTGACATAGAAATATATGATAATAAAATTCAGATTCCTTCCGAAGATATTCTTAATAAAGTTATAAAGGACCTGATAAGAAAAGGGAAATATCTTTTCTTAATTTTTAATGACTTTAGCTCTCTCCTTTTTCATATGGGAATGACTGGGAGTTTAATATATATTCAAGCCAAAGATAATCTCCGGTTTCAAAGAGTTTTTGTCACTTTATCTGCCGGATTTATTGCTTTTTGTGATGCCCGCCGTTTTGGGAAAATTAAATATTTAACTGAAAATGAAAGAAAAAAAGTCATGCAAAATCTTGGGTTAGACCCTCTACTAAGCGGCTATTCTTGGAATAATTTTGAAAGACTATTAATAAATAAAACTCTTCCAGTAAAAAATTTCCTCATGAATCAAGCCTGGGTGTCTGGAATTGGAAATATTTATGCCAGTGAGATTCTCTTTTTAAGTAAAATTCATCCAAAAAAAAGGGTGAATGATTTAACCATCCAAGAGAAAAAATTATTATTTGATGCAATTCCCATTGTCCTTAAACAGGCAATTCAATGCGAGGGGACTACCATTCGGGATTATCAACACACTGATGGTTCAAGTGGATTTTTCCAGAATTGTTTACAAGTATATGATCGGGAAGGAAAACCGTGTTTAGCATGCGGAACTCCTGTAGAAAGAATTAAGATGGCTCAACGAAGCACGTATTTTTGCCCTTTTTGTCAGAAAACATGAAAATATTTATATAGTTCTCAATATTTTTTTAGAAAAGAAACGAGCACTGCTTTGAAATTACAGATAAAATTAATGTCCATTAAATAACTTTAAATCTTTCACGGTGGTAGAAAAATGAAACAAAACAATTAAAAAATTTTACTTTATTTATAAGGGGATATGAGAATGAAGGGGAGGATGATATTTGTACATATCACTTTTTTGTGAAAGGAGGAGATATTTTTGCTTAATAGGCAAGGAATCGGCGAGGGGGTCCTTCACTTTTTTTTCCCTCAAAATTGTGTGAATTGTAAAAAATATATTACTGAGTCGGCAGGCTATCCCTTATGTAAAGAATGTGAAGAAATGATTCGGAAAGAAATTTCTCCCTATTGTCTGATCTGTGGAAGACCAGTACAGAGTAATCGCCAAACAAAATGCCGACGATGTCGAGAAAAACCTTTTTCTTTTGATTGTGCTCGAGCTGTTACTTTATATGAACCCCCAATTAAAAGCGCTATTCATGCTTTTAAGTATCGAAAGATTCTATCCTTGCGAATTTTATTTATTCATTTATTAGTCGAATTTTTATCTTCCAACCCCTACTTTCGTGATATCGATGGAATTCTCCCAGTACCACTCCATCAATCTCGTCTTCGCGAAAGAGAGTTTAACCAAGCTGAAATCTTAGCACGAGGTATTTCGGAAGTTTTACAAAAACCCCTCGTTAGCAACACCGTAACCCGGAAAAAGAAAACTCTCCCACAGGTAGGGCTCAGCATGAAAGAGAGGAGGCTTAATCTCCAAGACGCCTTCCGAGTAGAGAATGAAAAATCTTTAGCGAAGAAAAAAATATTAATCATCGATGATGTTTTAACCTCACGCTCTACCGTGGATAGTCTATCCACGGTATTACGTCGAGTGGGAAGTCAAACCATATTGGTTTTAGCTTTAGCAACTGGAAAATAAAAATTTGGACGACAAAATGAATTAAAGCTGAAATAATATTCATAATTCTATAACTTTATTGACATTATTATGGAAAAATATAAAATAGAAGTGAATGTATATTAGAAACATGAATAATCATTCATATTTTAATTTTAAATACAGGAATTTGCCATGAACCTTACCGATGAAAATGTTGATTTGATGACTCGAATTGCTTGGCTGCACTATATGGAAGGGCTCACCCAAAATGAAATTGGCCACCTATTGAAACTTTCTCAACCTAAAGTTGCCAGGCTTATCGACAAAGCGCAAAAAAATGGAATTATAAAGATATCGATTGAATCGCCTCTTTCCAATTGTTTAAAAATTGAATCGACAATTCGTAAACAATTTGGACTACAAGATGTTGTAGTAATCCCAACACCTCAGGAAAAAGAAATTTATGAAAGCATTGGGAGAGCTGGGGCATGGTATTTGGAAAAGGTTTTAAATAATGGGGATTTGGTTGGAATTGCCTGGGGACGAACCCTAAAACACTTGGCCTTGGCGATACGTTCGGCAAAGGTTAAGAACCTTAAATTTGTTACCATGGTTGGAGGATTAACTTCATCAGCTTCACTTAATCCCTATACTATTGGGGAAAAACTGGCTTCAATATTTGAAGGAGAATGTTATTATCTTTATGCGCCAGCAGTAGTTGAGAATGAAGAAATAAGAAATTTTTACTTGAATGAAAGAATAAACCAAAATACTCTTCAACTTGCCTGTCAGGCTAAATGGTCTTTGGTAGGTATTGGTACGGTTGATGTTCGTTATTCAATTTACTCTTTAACTGGTTTTATAGATTACCACGAGTTAGAAGCATTAAAGCAAAAAGGAGCCGTTGGAGATATTTTAGGTCAGTTTTACACTATTGATGGAACCATTTTAGATACACCTTTACACCGAAGAACAGTTGCAGTTCCTCTTGAAGATATTCAAAAAATGCACAATGTAATCGGAGTAGCAGGTGGCGAGGAAAAAGCCGATGCTATTCTTGGGGCTCTCCGGGGTCGTTTTATCGATATTCTTATCACTGATGAAAAGACCGCCATGAAAATTATGAGTCGAATATCAGTTTTGGAGGGATAAAAATGGCCAAAGTAACTTGCATAGGAATCCTGGTTGCCGATCTCTTAGGTCGACCTATCAATCGATTACCAGAAAGAGGGAAATTAGTTTTAATTCCACAAATGGAACTCCATGTGGGTGGAGGAGCTAACAATACCGGAGTGGTATTGAAAAAATTAGGTGAAGAAGTGGTGATGGTTGGGAAAGTGGGGCAAGATGGTTTGGGTGAATTTATCATCAATTCACTTCGAAAAGAGGGGATAGATCCCAAAGGCATAACCACAACTCGAGAATATCCAACTTCTGCTACGATGGTATTAGTCGATGAGCAAGGAGAGCGTTCATTCATTCATTGTGCAGGGGCCAATCAAAGTTTAAGAAATGCTGATATTCAAGATGAATTTTTTCACGACTCGGATATCGTTCACATCACCGGTACTTTTTTAATGCCTGGTTTTGATGGGCCTGAAACAACCGCTCTTTTAAAGCGAGTTAAAGAAGCCGGCGTTACCACTTCAATTGATACCTATTGGGATGACAGCGGACAATGGCTCAGCGTCATTGAGACCTACCTTCCTCTCCTCGATATATTTATTTCTAATCGGGATGAGTCTACCCGTATTTCTGGACGTCAGAATATAGTGGATAATGCCAAATTTTTTCTCGATTATGGTATTCAGGTTGTAGCTATCAAGATGGGGGAAGAAGGGAGTTTCATCATGACTCAAAACGAAAAAATATTAGTTCCTTCCTTCCAAGTGAAAGCAGTAGATGGAACCGGTGCTGGCGATGCTTTTGCTGCTGGTTTCTTAGTTGGCTATTTAAAAAAATGGGATTTATATGAAACTGGCCGATTTGCGAACGCCTGTGGAGCTATGTGTGTTCAAGCTATGGGTGCTACCGACGGTGTTGGGAACTTTGATGAAGTAATGGATTTTGTTCGTAAACACTCGTAAATTTTAAAAGAAATGAGAGGTTTTTGAATGAACAAGTCTGTTCAATTTGGAGCAGGTAACATTGGAAGAGGTTTTATTGGTCATCTTCTTTGGGAATCGGGTTATCGGATTGTTTTTGTTGAAGCCTATCCAGATCTTGTTAAACTTCTCAATGCTCGTTCAAGCTACCCCCTTCGGTTATTAGAAAAAAACGGTCAAGAAAAAAATGTGACCATAGATAATTTAGTTGCTTATCAGACCGAAGAAAAAAACAATATTTCACAAGCTATTGCTGTTTCGTCGGTTATTTTTACAGCAGTTGGTGTAAAAAATTTGCCGGCTATTGCTCCTTTAGTAGCTGATGGGATTCAGCTTCGCCTCAAAGAAAATCCTATCCCTATCAATATTCTTTTGTGTGAAAATCTCAAGGATGCGCCTCAATTTTTTAAAAATGAAGTGAAAACTCATTTAAATGCCGAAGGAAAACAATTTCTTCAGGAAAAAGTTGGTTTTGTTGGAACGGTAGTTGCTCGCATGGTTCCAGTAATGGATAAGCGATTTGGCGTTGATGATCCTCTGTTTATTGTTGCTGAAGCTTATCATAAACTTCCTTATGATGTGACTGCTGTGAAGGGAGTTTTTCCCGAAATCTCGGGTTTGAAACCAGTTCAAAATTTTTCTTCCGAAGTTGACAAAAAGCTCTTTATCCACAATTTAGGTCACGCAACCCTAGCCTATTTCGGTTACTTGAAGGGATATGAATACATCCATCAGGCAATTGCCGATGAAGAAATAAAAAATCTTCTTGATGAAGTGCTCAATGAAACCTCAACTTCAATTCTTCGGAAGTATCCGGATTTAGATCGGGTTGAAGTGAACGAATTTGTTGAAGACTTAAAAGAACGTTTTTTAAATCCGTTACTTATGGATACGGTGTATCGAGTTGGGAGAGACCCAATTCGCAAACTTGGTGAGGATGACCGCATAATTGGAGGGATTGCTCTTTGCCAATCTCAAAAGGTGTTTCCAGCTGCAATAATAAAGGTAGCTGGAGTAGCATTAAATTATGATTATGATAAAGATGCCGATGCGGTAAAACTCCAGAAAAAGATCAAGGACAAAGGGATTAAGGAAGCCATTCATAAGTTGTGTGGTCTTGATCCTGAAACCGATATTGGTGAAAAAATTATCCAATCCTATTATCAGTT
>DPKX01000303.1 GCA_003542295.1 Candidatus Atribacter hydrocarboniphilus | reverse complement strand
GAGTGGATGAGATTGCCACATCGTCCAACCAAAGAACGGTTAGGCTCCTCGTAATGACTGAGCATTAAAAAAATTCAAATCCCTCTAACCCCCTTTTCTAAAGAGGGAACTTTTTTTTCTCGCTCCTCGATGGGAGAGGGTCAGGGTGAGAGGGCCACTCATTTTTATCCTCATCTGGTACCACGAAAGTAGCACGAGGGTCTATTCTGAAAAGCTTCGGGCCTGATAAATCAAGCTCCTACCAAAGAACATAAAAAATATAGAAGGCGCAATTTATTGTATCTAATTAATGTAGTGGTATGCCATGGCATGTATGCAATAGTAGTTTGGAAAAAAATGACTAACTTAAAATATGAAATCTACCGGAAAAAAGATCATATGGTTTTCTCTCGCCTCCTGGTAAAGTCGACATTCTGGTTTTAAACTGCACTTTTTTCTGTTTCAGATTTTTGCTTATTAAAGAGGGTAGATTTTCCTTATCAAGGATAAAAATTTCTTTCTGATTTTAGAGAAGAAACCAACTGAGATTAAATCGATTAGAATTTCTTTATCAGCACACAATTAAGGGAAGTGTTGAAGTCTCAAATTGAATTTTGAATAGCAGGATGATTAGTGATTTATATAGTTTGTAGCTGACTATTTTGTTGAATACTCACTTTTTATTTTCTTTTACGATATTTTATACTGTTAACAATAAATAAGGTTTTCTCAAATGATTTTTCTCTATTTAAAAGTACTTTAAAAACCCTGTTCCCACTTATTATTGAATTCAGGTCTGAAACTCTCATGACAATGATTCCATGATGAGAGGAGGGTGAATATTTAAATATATTTCCAAACCCAAGGTCATAAGTTACTAATATCATATTATTTCTCTGAGCATGTTTATAAATTGTTTCATCATCTTTACCTTTTAAAATTGATTTTCCAACCATTTCCCATTGGAATCCACACTCTTGAATAAGTTTAACTGTTAAAAAAGATACACATTCATCAATGAGAAAGGTGGTCATTTTAACTGTATACTTCTTCTTTTATAATTTCTTTGGCATAGTTGATGCAAGCTAAAATATCTTCTTTGGTAATCTCTGGATAATGCTCATGTATAATTTCTTCAGGAGTTAACCCATCACCCAGAAGACCCAATACTATTTCTACCGAAATACGAGTTCCTTCAATCCGAGGTTTTCCATGTAAAATATTCTCATCAACGGCTATCCTTTCAGCAATTTTCATCTGCATTCTCCCTTATACCGGATAATAATTCATCCGAAAATCTCTCTTATTATATACTGAAAATATAATTATCGGTAATCAATGATTTTGTGGAATTGGAGAATCGTGGAACTATGGAAATGGAAAGGATGGGATTCTCACGTCGCATAATACGCTCCTCAGAATGACAAACTAAAAATACGTCATCCTGAGCGGTGCTTTCCCGTGTGAGGATCTCATCTTTTTATATTTAATTTTGGAAAAGATTTAAAAGGATGAGATACTCGCGTCGTCCGGTAAAAAACACCGGACTCCTCAGTATGACAGACTGAGTGGATGAGATTGCCACATCGTCCAACCAAAGAACGGTTAGGCTCCTCGTAATGACTGAGCAGTAAAAAATTCAAATCCTCCTTACCCCCTTTTCTAAAGGGGGAACTTTTTTTTCTCGCTCCTCGATGGAAGAGGGTCAGGGTGAGAGGGCCACTCATTTTTATCCTCATCTGGTACCACGAAAGTAGCACGAGGGTCTATTCTGAAAAGCTTCGGGCCTGATAAATCAAGCCCCTACAAAAAGAATTTAAAGATTGTAGGGGCGACAGGCAATACTATTTACTCCCACCAGTAAAATCCTTCCCATCCATAATGAATAAGAAGTTCGCGGGCTTCTTTTTCCGTTTCGCAATTAACCGAAATCAACAGGCCTTCGGGTTTTAACGAGTCGATAACCAGGGTTACCTCGTCAGGATTACAATAGACGATAACGGCTTTTCCTTTGGCTTGAATTTTTTTATAGAGAGGGATCCACTTGGCTACTCCTGCGACACTTTCGCTGGCGCCAGCGACCCATTGAATAGCATTTAGTTTGGGGATGTCTAAAATCATGTCCAGATGGTGAAGGGCATCTTTTCCATCTAAATGGTAGATCGAATAATCTAAATAATTAATTTCATTTACCAGTTCTTCCAGGAAAAACTCCCGGTACATATCGGTCGAAATCATCAGAGAGAGGTCATTTTCCACCGGATAAAACTTCCCTGGAGCCCAGAGATTGATCCAGGCTGTCGTTCCCTCCTGTTGGTCTTTAATCAGGTTGTAATAGGTATCTTCATAAACCCGAACCCAAACTTTCCAAAGTAATTCCATGGCTTCTTTGACTCCTCGAGGATTTTCCACCAAATCAAGACATAGATTCTGGGGGCTGCCGCGGAGAACTGCCAGAGAATCCATGCTGGGGTGAATATCGGTTGCTCCTACGAAAAATTCTCCTTGAGAAAGCTGGGCAGCATAGCGGATAAATTCACGGGTTTTTTGCCAGTATGGATTGTCTTCATTGATCTGTAAACAGGAGAGATTGGAGTAATCGGTTAAAACCGGGTTGCCCCATTTTGCCCAGGAAACTGAAATAACATCTTCTTTGATAAAGGACGGTCCAGTGGCAACCGGTGGAAAATGATCGGAAAATTCCATTTCAGCTCCCAAATAGGCGGAAAAAACATCGGTTCCAAAGTTGGGGAAATAACAGGGAAAGGCTAAACCTCCGTAAAAAGTGGCTCGAAGGATCTCCCTGGCATTTTTAATGATCTTCTCGGTATCAAATTTTTCTTTTTCATGGATCCATAAATGTTTTCCAAAGAGAGCTTCTTGTGATCGAGGATCATCCTTGGGAGCTGATACCCAAAAGGGGATTTGTCCAATGAAATCGTTGTTCCACCAGTGAAGATAATATTTTTTTACGGTTTCCCACAATTCTTGTTTCATTATCCATATCCTCCTTGGTTAGCTAATATTTTACCGCTCCGGCGGTTAATCCCCGAACCAGGTATCTTTGGCTAGCAAAAGTAATGATAATGGATGGAATCATTAAAATGGTAGCCATTGCAGTTAAACCTTGCCAGTCGACTTGAACAAACCCAATGAATTCTGAAATCACCACCGGTAAGGTTTTGGTGGAAGCTCGGGTAAGAACTAGGGCGAAAAGAAATTCATTCCAGGACCATACAAAAGAGAGAATCGCAGCTGCTGCCAGACCGGGTGCCACACTGGGAAGCATAATTCGGTTAAAGAGCTGCCAGCGGCTGCAGCCATCAATTAAGGCGGCGTCATCTAAATCTCTAGGAATTTGGCGGAAAAAACCGGCTAACATAAAAACGATAAAAGGTAATCCATAGGTAGCGTGAGCAAACACCAATACCTGCCGAGTGTCGACCAAACCCAAACGGGAGGCGAATAAAAAGAACGAAGGAAGGAGAGCAATAGGCGGAAACATCCGAGCTGAGATGATGGCTAACGATATCCAATTATAGCNNCGGGTGAGAGCATATGCCGCCAGAGCGCCTAAATACATTATTATAAGAGTAACGCTACCGGCGACAATAAGACTATTCAGCAGATATTGGCTAAAGTCTTGGAGTTGAAAGACACGCTGATAATTTTCCCAAGTTGCTCGAAAGATAAGGACCGGTTTTTCAGTATAGACATCAACTCTTTGCTTAAGAGAGGTTGTCGCAATCCAAAAAATTGGAAAGATAAAAAAAAGGACAACACAAATAAGGACAAAATAAAAAAGTACCCAGAAGAGAATTTTTTTATAGGTTACCGGTTTTCTCATAAGATTGGTTACCTTTCATGTTATGGCTTAATCGACAAATTGGTTTTTCTGTTTATTTAGCCTGCTCTTGTAATTGAAGTTGAAGGGTTTTGATGAAATACCACGAAAGGGAAAGGACGGCTAAGAGAAGAAAAATAGCAATGACTGAGCCCTGACCCATGTTGAAATGACGAAAAGTTCTTTCATAACTTAAAAAGCCAATGGTTTCTGTCTTGCCACCTGGTCCTCCGCCGGTCATAACATAGATTAAATCGAATACCCGGAAGGTATCCATGAGGCGGATAACCAGAATGAGCAGAAAATTAGGCGCCAGAAGGGGAAGAATAACTTTAGAAAGTATTTGCCAACCCGTTCCTCCATCAATTCGAGCTGCTTCAATTGGTTCTTGAGGCAGAGCTTGCAAACTGGTGTATATCACCAAAAAAACGAAAGGTGCATTTAACCAGATATCGGTTACGATGATAGCCGGAAGGGCTAATTTGGGATCAGCCAACCAAGCTTGTTTGGGAATGCCCAGTAGTCCGACAAAGTAATTGACCGCTCCCCATTCTCCATTATATAAGAACTTCCAGGAGAGAGCAGCGGCGACCGGGGAAATCATCATCGGAAGGAGAATGAGGGAGATAAAAATGTTTTTCCCAGGAAAATCCCGGCTGATCAGGAGAGCGATTCCCAATCCGATTAATAAGGTTAGGCTGGTTGAAACCACCATGAAAACAATGGTATTGTTCAGCGATTGCCAGAATAAGGAGTCGGTAAAAACATCGATATAGTTTTTTAAGCCAACCCAACGTATCGGTTGCTGGGGTTTGTTCCAGAAGTAGCGAAGGAAAGAAAGACCAATCGTGTTGCATAATGGAAAATAAACTAAAACCGCCAAGGCTGCTAATACCGGTGCAAGCATGTAAAAAGGAGTGGATTTTTCGCTGTATT
>DPKX01000074.1 GCA_003542295.1 Candidatus Atribacter hydrocarboniphilus | reverse complement strand
TCACATCGATCACGGAAAATCAACCTTGGCTGATCGTATTTTGGATTTATGCCATACTATTCCTAAACAGAAAATGCGAGATCAAGTATTGGATCGTATGGATTTAGAGCGAGAAAGAGGAATTACTATTAAGGCAAAAGCAGTGAGATTAGATTATTTTTCTTCTCAGCGGAATTCTTCTTATGTTTTTAATATGATCGATACTCCCGGTCATGCCGATTTCAGTTATGAGGTGTCAAGAAGTTTAGCGGCTTGCGAAGGAGCAATATTGGTTATCGATGCTACCCAAGGCGTTGAAGCACAAACCTTAGCTCATACCAATATAGCCTTAGCCGAAGACTTAGCCATATTGCCGGTAATTAATAAAATAGATCTTCCCTCAGCCAACCCCGATCGAGTTTGTGAAGAAATTGAGAATGTTCTTGGTCCTGACCATCTTCCTATAACTTTAGTGAGCGCTAAATTGGGAGAGGGAGTCGAAGAACTCTTAGAAAAAGTAATTGACTATATTCCACCCCCTCAAGGTCAGAGAGAAAAATCCTTAAAGGCCTTGGTATTTGATTCGGTATATGATTCCTATCGGGGGGTTTTGCCTTTTATACGAATTTTTGAAGGACTCATTCATAAGGGTTTTGAAATCATGATGTGTTCAAATAAACAGAAATACCAAGTAATAGAAATAGGTATTTTTAATCCTGACATGAAAGAGATTGATTCTCTCGGGCCTGGTGAGGTTGGATATATTTCTTGTAATATAAAGGCTATTCAAGATTGTCGGGTCGGAGACACTATAACTTCGGCGGTCAATCCGACTCCTCGAGCCGTGCCGGGTTATAAAAAGGCAAAACCGATGGTTTTTTGTAGTTTTTATCCGGTGAATGCCGAAGGGTATGAAATCTTAAAAGAGGCATTAGAAAAACTCCAACTCAACGATGCGTCTTTGATGTATGAACCAGATATTTCTGAAGCTTTGGGATTCGGCTTTCGCTGTGGATTTTTAGGTTTACTCCATATGGAAATCATTCAAGAACGTATCGAACGAGAGTTTGATATTGAAGTGGTAGCAACTGCTCCTCATGTGGTTTATCACGTCTTGACAAAAAACGGAGATATCATTGAAGTAAAATCTCCGAGAGATTTCCCTCCTGCAGGAGAAATTGAAGAAGCCGAGGAACCAATTGTTGAAATGAAAATTATAGCTCCATCGACTGCCATTGGTGGGGTTATGGACCTCTGCCAATCCAAGCGAGGTGTTTTGCAAGACATGACTTACTTGGATCCAAGTACGGTGATTATACGTTACCACCTCCCCATGGCTGAAATTCTTTTCGATTTTTATAACCGGCTTAAATCAGTAAGTCGTGGGTATGCAAGTATGGACTATGAATTTTTTGGTTACGCCTCATCCAATCTAGTTAAGGTGGATATTTTGGTGAGCAAAGAAAAGGTTGATGGATTATCCTTTATTAGCCACGAAGAAAATGCAGCCCGTCGGGCAAGAGAATTAGTGACACGTCTTAGGAAAATAATCCCTCGCCAAATGTTTACCGTTACAATTCAAGCTGCCATTGGGGGAAAAATCATTGCTCGAGAAGATGTTGCTGCTCTAAGAAAAGATGTATTAGCAAAATGTTACGGTGGAGACATTACCCGGAAAAGAAAACTTTTAGAAAAGCAAAAAGAAGGGAAAAAGAGGATGAAGGCGGTTGGTAAAATAAGCCTCCCTCAGGAAGCATTTTTAGCCGTTTTACAAACTGAAGAGCAATGAGAGAAATTGCTTTATATATTCATGTTCCCTTTTGTATTCAAAAGTGCCGTTATTGTGATTTTGTTTCCTATCCCTATCTTCGGCCCGAATCTATTTCTGATTATTTTAAGGTTCTTACTCAAGAGCTGCAAATACGTACCGAGAACGATAAGTTACAAAGTGTCGTTTTAAAAAGTATTTATTTTGGTGGGGGGACACCATCTCTGGTTTCATCGGAAATTATGAATGATTTTTTACTCCTCCTTCGTCAAAACTTTCGGTTTTCAGAGTCGATCGAAATAACCGTAGAGGCAAATCCTGGAACCTTGAATTCAGAAAAAATTCGTGAGTTTGCTCATTTAGGGGTTAACCGTCTCAGTATAGGTATTCAAAGTTTTCAGAACCGCTTTTTATCTTTTTTAGGGCGAACTTATCGGGAAAAAGAAGTTCATAACCTTTTGATAGATTTAATCAATACCGGTTTGTTTTTGAACTGGAGTTTCGATTTAATGTATGGTCTTCCTTTTCAAACCTTTTCTGATTGGAAAAAAGAAATGGAATATCTATTCAGGTATCAACCGCCTCATTTTTCTCTCTACAATCTTACCCTAAGTCATCGGGTGCCGTTGGGAGTTTTTTATAAAAATCACTTCGCTTTATTTCCTGGACAAGACTGGGAAGCATCAGTCTACCGATGGACACAGCAAATATTACGAAAGTATGGATATAGAAGATATGAAATATCAAATTTTGCCAAACCTGGGTATGAATGCCTTCACAATCTTACCTATTGGCGAAATCAAGAATATTTGGGTTTAGGGGTATCGTCCAGTTCTTATTTAGGAGGAATTAGGATGAGAAATGCCTCGACGTTGAGTCATTATCAAAAAAGAATCAAAAATTGTCAATCTCCAGTGGTAACCAAAGACATTCTAAACCTTAAACAAAAATTAGCGGAAGAGATGATTCTAGCTTTACGAACCAGCGAGGGAGTTGAAACGGAAAAACTATTCAAAACGTATCCAGAGTCTTTGGTTCAAGAGAAGCTCATTCTCTTAGAAGATTTTGCTCAGAGTCATTTTATCCATGAGAGGGAAGGGAGGTGGATTCTTACTTCTAAGGGGGCTTTAATTGCCAACCAATTATTCCTTGAGATTTTAGATTAAGGGAACCCAAAAAAGGCAGCTAATATTAAAAAAAACGGTGCAAAGTCCTTACAGATATGATATTTTTATAGTATGATTCCCATTCGAGATGAGTTACCAACCAGGAAATTTCCATTCATCACGGTTATTTTGATAGCCATTAATATTTTTATATTTCTTTTTGAAATCTTACAAGGGCAAGGTTTGGAACCGTTTTTCCGATACGGAGGTTTGGTACCAGCTACTTTGTGGGGGAAAAGTGAATTAAACACATCTTTCATTTCGCCCTGGTTTACCTTAATTAGTTCTATATTTTTACATGGAAACATCCTCCACCTTGGTTCAAATATGCTCTATTTGTGGATTTTTGGTAATAATGTGGAGGATTTTTTAGGACATTTTCATTATCTCATTTTTTATCTTACTAGTGGTATATTTGCCGGGTTGGTTCATGCTCTTCTATTTCCTTCGTCAACTATACCAACCATTGGTGCCAGTGGTGCTATTGCTGGAGTAATGGGTGGGTATCTCATCCTCTTTCCGGGAGCGAGAGTTATTGTCATGCTCATTTTTGGTTTTTTTGTTACTTTTGTGCGGGTGAAAGCAATTTTGGTCTTAGGAATTTGGATTCTTCTCCAGGTGGTTTCTGGCTTGACCTCATTGGGCATGAGTTCAAGAGGAGGAGTTGCTTGGTTTGCTCATATAGGGGGTTTTTTGTTAGGTATGTTATGGTGTAAAATAGTCTCGAACCGATATTATCGAACTCATTATTGGTAAAGTTTGTTAGGAAATGCCAGAGGAGGAACGTACTTGTTTATTGAAGAACTAATGATTCCAGAAGCTCCAACTGTCAATGACTTTGATACCGTTGGGGATACAATTCAGTTTTTAAATCGCAGAAAACTTTCCGGAGTTCCAGTGGTAGATCTGGAACAAAACTTAGTTGGTTACTTTTCTGGAAGCGATTTTTTTAATTATGTTGAGAGCGAAGTTAAAAAAGAATTAGGAAGCGCCGCCTTATCTTTTTACGAAATCCGGAAAAAAATGAGGGAACTTTTTGATAAAGAGGTTTCTGAATTTTTATCTGAAAAAAGTGAATTTCTTGAAGTAAACCAAACTGAAGAAGACGCAATTCATTTTTTCCTCCAATCAGATTTTGAATCAGTCCCGGTGGTGCGGATGGGTAAGGTTGTTGGAATGCTTAGTAAGACGAAATTACTCCAAGTTATGCTTGAAAATAAATAAGAGGAGGTTGTAAAAATTGGACAAAAAAACCATTCGAGATATTCCTAAAGACCAGTTGAAAGGCAAGAAAGTATTAGTGCGAGTTGATTTTAATGTTCCTTTGAATGAGAAGCGTGAAGTGACTGATGATACGCGAATCGTCATGAGCTTGCCAACTATTCGTTTTTTGTTGGAACAAGGAGCTCGGGTTATATTGGTTTCGCACTTGGGAAGACCGAAGGGCGGACCGAAGGATGAACTGAAAATGAATCCAGTTGCTTTAAAACTGGAGCAGCTTCTTGGTTACAAAGTGCAAAAAGCTGACGATTGTATTGGCGAATCAGTTGCTCAAATGGCTAACAAACTGAAGGATGGCGAGGTTCTTTTACTGGAAAATGTTCGATTCTATCCCCAGGAAGAAGCAAACGATCCGGAATTTGCTCGCTCATTAGCAAGCTTAGCCGATATTTATGTCAACGATGCCTTTGGTACCGCCCACCGAGCCCACGCTTCAACGGCTGGCGTTGCTGCTTTTTTGCCTGCTTATGCAGGGTTTCTCATGGAAAAAGAATTAGAGTCCCTTGGTGAAAAGTTGAATCATCCGGTTCGGCCTTTCTTAGCGATTTTAGGTGGAGCAAAGGTATCAAGCAAAATCGGTGTGATACAAAAATTGATTGAGAAGGTTGACGTTCTCCTTATTGGTGGTGGTATGTCTTATACTTTCATTAAGGCTCTGGGATATGAAGTTGGTACCTCGCTTTTAGAAGAAAGTATGATTGAAGAAGCCAAAAAGATTATGGATATGGCAAAAGAAAAAAGGGTCGATTTTATATTGCCCGATGATTTTATTGTTGCATCAGAGGGAAAAGAGGGAGTTCCTATTCAGGTAATTGCATGGAATCAAATACCAGCGAATATGGGTGGTTTTGACATTGGTCCCAAAACTATTGAGAAATTTGGGCAAGCAATTATGAAAGCAAAAACCATTTTTTGGAATGGACCGGTTGGCCTTTTTGAAGTCAAATCATTTTCTACCGGAACAGTAGAAATAGCAAAAAAGGTAGCTCAAAGTGGGGCAGTGAGCGTGGTTGGAGGTGGAGATACTATTGCAGCTATTAACCAGGCTGGCGTGGCTAATGCCATCACTCATATATCAACCGGGGGTGGTGCCTCATTAGAGTTTGTTGAAGGGAGAAAGTTACCCGGCGTTGAGGTTCTTCAAAACAAGTAATTTCCTCTTCATAAATACCGTGATGTTTTATGAGTTGGTACAATGAAGGACTCAATAAAAAAAGAAAAATATTGTATAACTGAAAACCCTCAAATTCTTAAAAAGGGATTTGAGGGTTTTATTTTTCATCAAACCCAAGATCGAGGGATTCTAATTTTTTTATTAGATTCTTCCAATGGGTTCCTGGCCAAAAAGTTTGGTTACAACGAGGGCACACCTTTATATTGGAAAAACTGCGAAGAACATAGAGTGGCGCCCGAGGGATTTGATCCTTTTGAGAGGGGATTTCTAGTGGTAGGTTGCAATGAGGACAGCGAGTTAAAGCCAGCTGAGGGTGAAGTTGGAAGTGATACAAGATTTCGTTAACTTGCTTTTCAACGGTTACCGAGCGGACCAAATATCCAAGGTTTTTAGCCTTTTTATACAGAAGAGTGTCCTTGGTCAATAAAATCCGGTTTTGATATCGGGCTTGAGCCAGTAATTGTGCGTCAGTGAGATAACGAACATATTGGGTGTCAAAACCGAGAATTCTCAACCAGCGGGCTAACTTTCCTAACATACAATCAGCAATAAATTTGTTGTTACCCATATATTCCTACCAATTTTTTACGACTTACTATTTATTGACAACTAATACTAACTTCTTTAAATTCCATTTAAAAACAGCAAAATTGATTTTATTATTATGTATAATAATATCAAGATTTGAAAATGAATGGTATGAATTATGACTCATAAAAATCCAAAAAAAGCGTTCAATCTCACTTGAAGTGTGTCATAATTGGTAAGATGGTTTAAGAGCCTTAATAGGGATAAGGGCAAGTTATTTATTCAAGGTTTTTTTGGAGACTGGATATCTGGAGGGTCAAATTATGGCAGAAACCAAGGCGCCTTATTTTCTTGGCATTGATGTTGGAACACAAGGTTTGCGCAGTGGTATATTTGATTTAAGAGGAAATGTTGTCGCGCTTTCTTTTTACTCCTATCCCGAATACCATCCCCGTCCGGGATGGGCAGAACAAGACCCTAACGATTGGTGGAAGGCAGTCCAGGACACCGTTCGACGTTGTATCTATGAGGGAGAGGTCCAACCGGAGGATATTGCATCGATCAGTGTGAGTGCCAGCTCTTGCACTGTATTACCCGTAGACCGCTTTGGGAACCCTAAATATCGAGCTATTATGTGGATGGATGTGAGAGCGTTTGATCAGGCAGAAAGGATTAATGCCACAGAGAATCCGGTTTTAAGATACGCAGGTGGCCATGAATCACCGGAATGGATGATTCCAAAAGCCCTTTGGCTGAAGGAGAATTTACCGGACGTCTTTACAAATTCTGATTTTATCGTTGAATGTCAAAACTGGGTGGTTTTTAAGCTCACCGATCGTTGGGTAACGTCGCTGAACAATGCCATTTGCAAGTGGAATTATTGTCCTACTGAAGATGGATGGCCAGTATCTCTTTTAAGAGATTTAAATTTTGAAGAAGTTCTCCAAAAGTGGCCCCGCGAAATCATTCCAGTAGGGAAACCAGTGGGTGAACTAACCAAACGGGCTGCTCACGAACTTGGTCTTATACCGGGGATTCCTATTATACAAGGCGGTATTGATGCTTATGCTGCTATGGTTGGATTAGATGTCGTTCATCCTCAACGATTAGCAATAGTGATCGGTTCATCGACCTGTCATATGGCATTATCGGAAACACCAATATTCAGTAAGGGAATTTGGGGTCCTTACCAGGGAGCGGTTCTTCCCGATATGTGGATTTTGGAAGGTGGTCAAAGCTCTACTGGTTCGATTATCAAATGGTTTAGTGATAATTTTGCTGCCCAGGAATGTAAAGAAGCTTGTGATATCGGAGAAAGTCTGTTTGATGTTTTGGATAAAATTGCAGCTCAGGTAGCACCTGGTTCTGATGGGTTGATCGTGCTTGATAATTTCCAGGGGAATCGAAGCCCCTATCAGGACCCCTTGGCTCGTGGGGCAATATGGGGGCTATCCCTTAGCCATACCAAAGCCCACGTGCTAAGAGCGATGTACGAAGGAACAGCTTATGGGACTTTTCATATACTTGAAGTATTAGCCCAAGATGGTTTTGATGCTCAGGAAATGTATGCCAGCGGTGGCGGAGCCCGAAGCAAACTGTGGTTACAGATACATGCTGATGTAACCAATATTCCGATCTATTTAACTACAGTTGAAGAAGCCAGCACTTTGGGGACAGCTATTTACGCTGCGGTTGGAGCTGGTTTTTATAATAACATTCCTGATGCATCCTTGAAAATGGTACAAATATCCGGACAGATATACCCAAATAAAGAAAACCATGAAATCTATCGTTTTTACTATGATAAATATATCAAGAGTTATTTCTCCATGAAAGATTTGATGCACGAAATTTCTACTCGTGTTAACCGCAATCAAAATTCCGCTCGGTCTCATTAAGTTACCGGGCGGAATTTTTCATTTCTTCTTTGACTCCTCAATTCTTTAGTGTCGGAAGTGACGAATTCCGGTAAAGATCATACCAATACCTAAACGATTACAGGCATCGATTGAATTCTGATCGTGAATTGATCCACCAGGTTGAATAATTGCTGTTATCCCATGCTCGGCGGCAGCTTCAACAACGTCCGGAAAGGGGAAAAAGGCATCAGAGGCCAAAACTGATCCAACTTCCTTTCCCTCTGCTTTTATGCAGGCAATTTTTAGAGAGTCAATCCGACTCATTTGACCAGCTCCAATTCCTACGGTTTGCAATCCTTTAGTAAGAATGATAGCGTT
>DPKX01000110.1 GCA_003542295.1 Candidatus Atribacter hydrocarboniphilus | reverse complement strand
GATGAGACGTTATATCTTCCCTGATATCGAATATACCCCTGAACATCATGCTTTAGATACCTTAGCTCAATGGTACTTGGTACACAAAGTTCCTTGTCCTGGGTATAATCCTCAAAAACGCTTGGAAATCTTACAAAAATTCATCAATCGAGTCAGTATACAAGGTATAGTTTATTTTTATCCAAAATTTTGTGATCAATCGCTTTATGACCTATCATTTTTAAAAAAGCATATAAAAAGACCTATACTTCCCCTTGAGCACGATATATCCTATCCCTCTTTAGGACAGTGGGAAACTCGCATCGATGCTTTTCGAGAAGTATTATCAAACCAATGAACCTAAAAACCTCAACAGCTCTTTCACTTGCCCGGTTTCTCGCAAATAGAAAAAGTCTTTTCCATTTCCTAAGAATTTATGAATGGTGGTTACAGAGAAAATTTCCAGAAACAACCTTACCTCAAACATCATACCAATTAACCATTAAAACTGTCCGTGAACTTTATAGTCATTCTCGACCTGTGATTTGGTCCAGCCTTTTTTTCCCCTGTGAATTTATCCATGCTATTGGTGCCATTCCTTTTTATCCTGAAATTACCATTGGATTGGTTGCCGCTCTTGGTTTCTCGAATATTCCATTAGAATCCGCCGAAAAAAATTGGTATTCTCAGGACCTCTGTAGTTATCATCGAGCAGGAGTGGGGATGAGCTTTTTGAAACTCTTTCCTCGTCCCGATTTTTTAGTGGCAACAACCAGTATTTGTCGGGGTACCGCTGGGTTTTTCCGGTCATTAGCCGACATCTGGAAAATACCTTGCTTTCTAATTGATGTTCCCTATCAAACGACCCCAGAAGCAAATAATTATGTCAAAAACCAGCTCTCCTCAATTACTTCACATATTTCTTCCCAATTCAATTGTCAATTTCGTTGGGAAGAAGCATTTTCATTATCAAATTCGACCGTTAAAATCATTCAACAAATCGAAGCATTAAGAAAACAAAAAAATTTTGCTATCCAACCGCCAACTAAAAATTTAGACTATCTCCCCTATTACTTTCAATTTCTCGGATCGCCAGCGTCAAAATTATTTTTTGAAAAGTTTTTGGTACACCTCCAAAAGTTAGAAAAATCACCCACCAAATTTCATCGGTTGGTATGGCTTCATCTTAAACCCTTTTATCCCAATCAATTAACCGCTCTCCTCAATGAGTACCATTTTGATGTAGTATATGACGAGTTTGCATCGGTATTTTGGAAACCATTGGAACCGGAGAAACCCTTTGAATCTCTAACTAATAAAATCATCTCCAGCCAAAATTTAACTGTTCCAGAAAAAAGAATAGATAGAGTCCTTAATTGGTGTGAACAATTTCAAGCTGATGGGGTCATCCAATTTAATCAATGGGGGTGTCGTCAAAGCCAAGGAATGAATTTTTTACTCAAAAACACCCTTCAGCAAAAAGGCTATCCCGTGTTATTATTGGATGGAGATCATATTGATAAGAAATTCTATTCAGAAGAGCAACTTCGTACCCGGATAGAAGCATTTCATGAAATGCTGGAGGGATAATTATTATGGTATTTGCTGGGCTAGATATCGGTTCTCAATCCACCTGTGCAATCATTATTAATGATAAGGAAATTGTTGCTCACGCTCTTATGCCAAGTGGTGTAAATCCCAAGCAAATTGGAGAAGAAACTCTACATCTTGCTTTAGAAAAAGCCAATCTATCTCGATCAGATGTTCAATGCTTAATAGCTACCGGTTATGGCCGTTATCAGGCAGAAGCTGATGAACAGATTAGCGAAATTACATGCCAAGCTCGGGGTGTTCAAGAACTCATTCCTGAAGCGAGGATGGTTCTTGATATTGGTGGACAGGACAGTAAAATAATCCTTCTCAGTAAAAACGGTCGAGTGATTGATTTTATGATGAACGATAAGTGTGCGGCAGGGACTGGCCGTTTTTTAGAATTAATGACTCAAGTTTTAAGCATCCAACTTGAAGATTACGGACCCTTAGTTAACCAATCAAGGGAACTGATTGAATTGTCCAACACCTGTGCAATTTTTGCAGAATCAGAGTTAGTGAGCTTAATTGCCCAGGGGAAAAAGAAAGAAGACCTTGCTCGTGCAGTCTGCCTTTCGGTGGTTAAAAGAGTTTTAACTCTTGCTGGGAAAATCAGCATCACTCGACCCTTGGTCTTCACTGGAGGCGTAGCCAAAAACCGGGGAATCATAACAATTTTAAAAAGAGAACTTTCTTTCGCCCCGCTTGTTCCTCCCAATCCACTCATTACTGCTGCTCTCGGAGCTGCTCACATAGCTCGTGAAAAATCCCTCTCCTAATCACGGTAGAGAATAGTCTTTTTATAAGATATTAAATAATATTTAATGTTTTCTCTTTAGCACGAACATCAGAAACGCCAATGTCCCTGGTATGAACCGTTTTCACCCATTGGTTTTGATTCCGACTTAAAAAAGCAGCATAAAACATAATCGGTGGCCAGGTTAATCCATAAAGAAAATAACTCAATATATCAGGAACGTAGCGTAAAGTAAATTTCCCCCAATAAAAGGAAGGACCCATAATCACATTAAAGGCACATTGGATTAAACCCGAAGCCAGCCAGAGGGGCCAAATAGAAATTCCAAAATTCCAAGATGAACCAATTGCTATTCGAACGGCAAGTACAGTGAATCCTATCACAGTTGTTACTGCTGAAAGAAGGTAAAATAACCAATCAAGATATTGAATTTTCCAAGTTTTAAACCATTGTAATAACAAACGGGGACCATATTTCATGAGTACCCAGTAATGCCCTTGCATCCAACGAGTTCGTTGCCGGCGTGATGCCCAAAAAGTGAGGGGTTTTTCATCAAAGATTATGGCTTCATTATTCCAATGAACTCGGCTCCCACTTAAAATAATTCGGGTAGAAAACTCAAGGTCTTCGGTGAGACTTTTTAAATCCCATCCCATGGTTTTTAAACAACTGACGGTAACGACCAACCCGGTACCACCTAAAGCGGCTGAAAGTCCCCAATTAGAGCGAGCCAACTGCCAAAATCGATTGGTATACCAATAACTTAAAGCATAAGATCGACTGATCCAAGTATCATCGGGATTTTTGGTATCGAGATATCCCTGAATGGCTTGGGCTTTAGAATGACTTTCCATGTAATCGTTCATTTTGGTTAAGAAATTTTTTTCAGCTAGGTTATCAGCATCAAACATCGCCACAGCATCATATTTTTCCAAAGGAATTTCTCTTAAAGCCCATTGAACATTACCGGTTTTACCAAGGTGGGCATTATCGTGTTTTTCTAATACATTTATATTATAACTTTTAGCAATTTTGGCAGTCTTATCTTGACAATTATCACAGGAAACATATATATCAAAGTAATTTTTGGGATATGTTTGTTTTAATAAACTCTCTAATAAATTTCCAATCACCCTTTCCTCATTGTGGGCAGGAATTAAAACGGCAAATCGACGTAAGTTTTTCGCACGAGGAAGTGGTGGTGGACTCCATGCACCACGTACAGCTATTAAAATTTGATAAACCCAGTAAATAAAAAGATAAACGATAAAAAACGCAATTCCCGGTCTTATCCAAACCTCGTCCCACAACCAGTGCACCATAACACCTCCGTGCTTATACGCCAATAGCAAACAAAAACAATAAATATATTAAA
>DPKX01000054.1 GCA_003542295.1 Candidatus Atribacter hydrocarboniphilus | reverse complement strand
TTCTCCGGCAATCCCAACTCCTTTAGCTGACCCTATTCCTGCTAATCCAATTGCGAGGGCTGAACCTAATAAAGCAAATGCAACTCCATCGATGAACATAATACGAACGACCTCCCTTAATAGCCCGGTTGTTCTTACCGGATGGTTTTATATCGATTTAGAAAATCATGAAAACCAAAGATTCAAGATTATTCTTCGGTAAATTTTATGTACTTGGTTTTATAATAGAGGGGTTGAAAAGGTTTCCCACCGTTCTCGTAAAATTTGGTGAAAAATTCCACATAGTTTAAACGCGCTGAATGAACGAAAGCTCCTAGTCCGCTCATGAGAATATTGAAAACGGAAAAGCCGACAAATATGATTATCCAAATAATCCACCCAATAAAAGGTGAAGAACCAAACAAACCGGCAATAGTCCGCCCCAACATAGCAATGATGGTAGTGGTCAGTCCCAGTGCAAATAGCCGTGAATAGGACAAAACATCTCCCAGATAAGAGGTAATGTTATAAAGACTATATAAGCCGGATAGCACTTTCAAAATTGGATTTTTTTTCTTTCTTCCTTGGGTTCCAACCAAAAAGAGAGCTGTAGCAATAAGGAACCAAAGCCCAAAAGTTTTGAGATTAGGAAGAAGAGCCATAGTAAGGATATAAGTTGCTATTGATAAAATAAATAGAAACCAACTTAAATGATCAAAGACGGCTTCCTGATATTTTTTTCTTTTCCATTCTTTGGTAAAAGCCACTAGGAGTCCAATTAAAACCTGCAATATTCCGATAACAATTGAAACAATAATCATAGGAAGCGGATTATTTAAAGGATTGATAATGACTAATTTATTTTTTATAACAGTCAGAAAACTCAAGAATGGCGGAAGGTAATCAAAGGTATCCCCCATCCATGATCCGGTAATTACACCGAATATTAATGATGCGATTCCTCCCCAAGCTAACATTCGGAAAAAACGCTTTGAGGAATCAGGCATTTGAATAAAGTTAGGTGCCATAAAGCCAATCAAGGCGACAATGAGTCCATAAATGGCATCACCCAGACACATACCAAAAAATATGAAGAAAAAGATCGCAACAAAAGGTGTAGGATCAATCTCGGTATAGTTTGGTAACCCATAGAGATTGGTTAAAACATCGAAATTTCGTGACCAGGGACCATTTTCCAGGGCAATCGGGACATCTTCTCCCGGATCAGGGTCTCTTTGAGAAATCACCCATTCCTTTCCAATTGACTTCATTCTTTCTTCAATTGCCGGTATCGTTTCTTCAATCGCCCAACCGGTAATCAAACAGACATCGTGGGTTTTGAAAATATGAGCTTCGGAGTTTCGTCGTTCTAATTCAGACGTATAATAATCGAGAGTTATTTTTAATTCCGATTCATGCTTTAAGAGAGAAACGGCTTCCTTTTCGACATTAGCTCGTTGTTTTTCAAAATTTTGAATTTTCTTTTTAACTGATTGAATAGCTTCTTTTGGAGTTCCCTCAAAAGCCTGAGGAAGAGAAAGAATACTAATTGATTCCTCAGCGAGAATGTTTTCCACTGGTTCTATCAGGTCTTGATGAATAATGAGAAAAGCAAAACACTTTCTCTCTTTTCCTGAAAATTTTTGAAGAGAATGTTCCTGGCCAATTTTTTCTAAACGATCTTGAAGCAACGGACACTGGGTTTCATTCATTTCAAGAAGATAACTTTTAACACAGCGAGTTGTTCCAATATCTTCCAATGCAATTGGAAGGCTTTCAATTCGATTCAGAAACTCCAACTGGGCATTGAGGCGATTCATCGAAGCACGAATGGTATTCAATTGTTCTTCGATAGATTGGCATTTTTTATAGATTTGATTATGGTTAAAAACCTTTTCAAGAAACTCGCTTTTTTTAATGGGAATTGGTGTAGGAAAAAAGCTTTCTAAAAAAGGTTGTTTTTCGGTTCGATATTTATTTATAAAATCGAGGCAGTAACGTACCTCGTTGATATTTCGTTCTAAATCTTCTGAATGGAACTCCTCGGGAAGGTCTTCATTTTTTAAGTCTTGGTGGGATGTGATTTGTAAAACTCCCATATCCTGAAGCAAATCAAATGTTTCGTCATGAAGAGATCGATGAATAAGGATCTCTAACTTTTTCATGTTTCTAATTGCCATATTCTTGCCACACCTTTTCCAAAAGATAGTTTACAACCTGAGGTATCCTCTGAGAAATTTCCTTTTGCAGAACTTCAGCTTCTTCTTGATAATTCTTGAGGATTTTCTCAACTTCACCTTCGGCTTCTTTAAGCATATGGTTCTTGATTTCCTCGGCTTTCTTTTCAGCATCGACGAGGGATTGAGCATGATTTTGCTCAATCAACTTCTCGTTCTCAAGAAGTATATGCTGAGCTTGTCTTTGCGCTTCCTTTAACTCTTTTTCTTTCAGTTTTTCGATTTCACGTATTTTATAAAGGTCATTGGCAATCAATCTATATCCCTCCCGGGGAAAATAAACTTGGACTATATTAACAGATGAATTTTGGATTTTCAACCAGATAAGTTATTATTCAGACTTAACATTCTAACATATTTTAATGTAATTTAGTAAATTTAAAAACTATAATTTACAAACAGTGAGTCATCAAGGAGTTCACCCTCATCCTCACCTTCTCTCATCAAGGGAGAAGGAATTTTATTGATGTGTCACACACATCCTGAGGATTCGTACTTAGAATCCGTAAGGGTCTCATCTGACACCGCAGGTGTCATCCTGAGCGGTGCTTTCTTCCCGCGTGAGGATCTCATCTTTTAGTTTTTTTTCTTTAATTTCTTTTTCTCCCCCTCGCGCCCTCTCCTTCTCCCCCTCGGTCTTTATCACGCCCATTCTATTATTCATATAACGACATGCCATGGCATGTCAAATCCTTGGTTTTTATCCTCATCTGAGGTTATAACGTGACCTGAAATTCTATGATAAACTATGATAAAATATGAAAGAATAAAAGAATTTTATTTTTATGGAGGGCATTTCATGTCAAAAGCTATTGTCATTTACTATACTCGTTCTGGAACAACCAGAAAAATGGCAGAAACCATATCCGAAGAACTCCAGAAAAGAGAAATAACCGTTGAGTTAAAAACTCCAGACCAGGTTGATATTAAAAAGCTGGTCGATTATGACCTGATCCTTCTTGGTACACCGACTTACTATGGAACCATGGCAGCAGAAATTAAAAAGCTTTTGGATGATAGCATCCGCTTGCATGGTCGATTGGATGGCAAATTGGGTGGTGCTTTTGCTTCGTCGGCGAATGTTGCCGGAGGGAATGAAACCGCAATTCTCTCTATTCTCTCGGCTCTCCTTATTCATGGAATGCTGGTCAAAGGAATGGCAGAAGGAAGCCACTACGGACCAGTTGCTATTAAATCTTTTGATGACCGTGTAGAAAAAGAATGCCGATCCTACGCGAATCAGCTGGCGGATTTTTTGAAAGATTAATATCAATAAGGTACATTATTGCTCCGAGGAATTTTCTTCTAAGATAAATTTTCCTAATCCCTTATCGGGTAATACTGGATAGTCACCAGTGAAACAGGCAAAACAAAAGTTCTCTCCTGGTTTGGATACGCTCTTTTTAAGACCATCGATGTCAATATAACGGAGGCTATCCAAACCAAGGAATTGCCTTATTTCTTCCTGATTCATATGGCAGGCAATGAGTTCTTCCCGGGTTGGAAAATCGATTCCATAATAGCAGGGGTGGCAGTGAGGAGGTGAAGTAACACGCATGTGAACTTCCTTCACTCCAGCGTTCTTTAGGGTTTTGATTCTTTCTCTTGAGGTGTTTCCTCTCACAATGGAATCTTCAAGAATAATTATTTTTTTTCCTTTTAAAAGACTTTTCATCGGGTTTAACTTCAGCTTCACTGCAAGATTACGATTTTCTCGCCCCGGACGGATAAAAGTCCTTCCAACGTAAGGATTTCGAATCATTCCCAATTCAAAAGGGATTTTTGATCTTTCCGAAAATCCCAGTGCAGCATAGATTCCTGAATCGGGGACCGGAATAACCATATCGGCATCATAGTCTTCTCTTTCTGCCAAAACCCATCCCATTTTTTTTCGTGCTAAATAGACACTTTCACCAAAAATGATACTGTCTGGTCGAGCAAAATAAATGAGCTCAAATATACAAAAAGCTTTTCGATGAGAATGGGCATAAAAAATTGATCGCGGACCGTTTTCGTCAATTACCAGCATCTCACCTGGTTCGATTTCTCGAATGAATTGAGCTCCGATGATATCGAAAGCGCAACTTTCCGAACTAATCAGGTAACCTCCATCTAACTTTCCTAAAGCCAAAGGCCGAAAACCCCAGGGATCGCGGATGGCAATGATCTTTTTTTCGGTCATTATTCCTAAAGAAAAAGCTCCTCGGATTTCCCAAAGTGCTTCTTTAACTGCATCTTCAAATCCATCGAAAGAACTTTGGGCAATCAGGTGGAGGATCATTTCAGTATCCATGGTTGATTGAAGAACGGCTCCCTGGTGACCTAATTTTTTCCAGAGAGAACTGGTATTGGCAAGGTTTCCATTATGGGCAATAGAGACATTGCCAAAACGACAATCTCCAATAAAAGGCTGGATGTTCCTCAAGGATGATGAGCCAGTGGTGGAATAACGAACATGCCCGAGTCCAATAGAACCGGTTAGCTTTTTTAGTATATCTCCTTGAAAAACTTCTGAAACCAACCCCATCCCTTTGTGTTCTCTGACACCATGTTGGTCAGAGATGACCATCCCAGCACTTTCCTGACCTCGGTGCTGAAGGGAATATAATCCATGAAATATTAATTCAGCAGCATTTTTTACTCCATAAGCGGCAAAAATTCCGCATTTCTCTCCGGTCATAGACTCCTCCATTTAAAGATGGTCATGATTTATAACTCGCCATCCGGGATCTTGTTTTTTTGAAGCCCCGAAAACTCTTCTTTAAACATAGTGAGAGGTGAATAGTACAAATTTCACCCTCATCCTCAGCTTTTCCCATCAAGGGAGAAGGAAATCTGAATCGTCATTGCGAGACCTCGTTTTTTGAGGTCATGGCAATCTCATGAATTCAATCTTTTTTATTCCTCTCCATTTAGAT
>DPKX01000278.1:2494-7670 GCA_003542295.1 Candidatus Atribacter hydrocarboniphilus | reverse complement strand
CGAAAACAAAAAAATACCGATCATAAAAATAATACTGACTATAAAAACTGAATATTTCACTTTCATCATATATCTCCTTTCGAATCTAATTCATCTTTTTGATCTTCAAATGCTTCAAAATTAAAAGAATCTTCAACGTCCACTGAATTTTTCATACTCCCCCTTTCCTCAGTCAAACTCAACAACAAAGAAAATTTTTCTTCCATTTTTTTTAAATTTTCATTATTTTTATGTATCATCAATGAAATACTTTTCAAACGTTCATTCAGAACCCAAAATAATACCAGTCCATACAAAATGAGAATGATGATTAAGAGTCCAAGGATCAAAGGACTAACCTCCCTCCAAGATTTCTTTTTTACCCTATCCCATAATTACTGATCCACTTTTCAGCTCAGTAATTTTCCCAAAACGACTGGTGGGGACATTAATACCAATTAAACAATTTCGAGGAATTATGGAGTGAGGAGGAATTTGAGAATTTTTGCCTACCAAATTAACACCCCAACTCAGGATATCCGGTCGAAGTCGGTTGGGAGTGTAATCATCCCCTACTCCTATAATCGAATCCTCCCCCACAACAACATTTTTATCCAGTATACTTCTCTCCACCACTGAACCAGCTTTAATTATTGAATCATTAAATATTATCGAATCGTAAATTTTCACATTTTTTTCAATTATTGCCCCAGGAAATACCACTGAATGGATCACCTCACCATGGATAACTGTTCCCTCACCAATTATTGATGATTGGACTAAAGCTCCCTTTCCAATCTTAGCCGGAGGGTTTTGTGGTCGATTGGTATAAATAACCCAATTCGGATCATACAAGTTAAAACAGGGAAGTGGATCTAATAAATGCATATTCGCTTCCCAATAGGCCTTTATGGTTCCGGTATCAAACCAACAACCATCATAGAAGTAAGCTTGGGTTTTAATCGAATTTAAATTTTCAATAATTACATTCCTAACCAAATCGTATTTCGATTCTTGAACATTCTTCTGTAAACACTCATTTAAAAAATCTAAACGAAAAATATAAATTCCCATGAAAGCAATATTGGTTTTTGGTTGTGATGGTTTTTCTTCAAAACCAAAAACTCGGTTCCCATCATCAACTTCCAAAATACCAAATCGTGTCCGATCTTCAGTTTTTACCCGGGTCACCACCAAGGTAACGTCGGCATTATTATCCAGGTGATAATCCATAAGAGAATTATAATCCATCATATAGGCATGATCACCGGAAAGCACCAAGAGATGATCCAATCTTTTTCTATTAATAATATTCAAATTCTGATAAATAGCATCTCCGGTTCCACGATACCAGCCTCCAACGGTTTTCCCCAAATAAGGCTGAAGGAGTTCTATCCCGCCTTTTTTTCGGTCCATGTCCCAGGGGCGCCCAACTCCAATATGCTCTATTAACGAACGCGGTTGGTACTGGGTCAAAATACCAACGTCATAGATGCCTGAATTAACACAATTACTCAAAGGAAAATCAATTAATCGATAAAAACCTCCGAAGGGAACAGCTGCTTTGGCTCTTTCTATTGATAAAACACTCAAGTGATTCCCTTTCCCACCGGCCAAAATGAGCGCAAATCGAATCGACATCTGGCTCACCTCCTATGCATCACCATCAAACCGTTATGGATCTGTGACCATTTGCTGAGAATTTTATCATTAAACAGCTGCACCCTAAACTTCAGTTATGAGGCTCTAGATCTTATCGGGTATATTTTTTCTGAGAATTTCTGCTGCATCTTCAGGAATTACTGGATTAATATAAAATCCAGTACCCCATTCAAATCCAGCTACCTTGGTTATAGTAGGCAGCATTTCCATATGCCAATGATAGCTTTCCTGGTATGATTTTTCTTCTTTCCGTTCAAAAGGAGCAACATGAAGAATCAAATTATAGGGAGAATCATTCAGCGATTTTTTTATAGATACCAGGAGTTTTTTCAATATTTCTGATAAATAATTTAATTCATGGTTTTCAATTTTCATAAAATGAGATGAGTGTTTTTTTGGTAATATCCAAATTTCATAAGGAAATCGAGGAGCATAGGGAACAAACGCTAAAAACTGTTCGTTTTCGGCAATCATCCTTTGATTATTATTTTGGTGGTATTGTACAATATCACAAAAAATGCAATGACCTTTTTCTTGATAATATTTATCAGCACCAAGAAGCTCCTCTTTCACCCTTTTGGGAATCACCGGAATAGCAATAAGCTGGGAGTGAGCATGTTGAATCGAAGCCCCCGCTAAAGCTCCTTGATTTTTAAAGACAATGCAATAACGAAAACGATGGTCTCTTTCCAAATCGCGCATTCTTTCCCGATAAACATACATAACTTCAGCAATATGTTTCACCGAAAGATCACCAAGCTCTAAGTAATGATCAGGGGTTTCAATTATCACTTCATGTGCTCCTGAACCACTGAGAGATTCACAAATTCCATCTATACAATGGGCAAAGGGTTCTTCAATCCGCAAAGCGGGAAATTTATTCGGGACTACCCGAACTCTCCAACCCGCTTGATTTATCTCGGTATGCTTATCTCGAACGGAAAAAACCTCCTTCGGAGTGTGCATTTCCATCCCTTCACAAAAAACACAAGGACCAGGTTTTCGTATTTCTCCATTTACTCCAAAATCATAGGGTTTTAAACTTCTTTCATTAGCAATAATGACCCACCGGTCTACAACCGGATCTTTTCTCAGTTCCGACATGACTTTCCTCCAAACTTCTTCAAACTCTTTATCTTTTCGACTGTATCCTTTTTTCTGAATTAACTCTCCAGTGATTTAAAACTTTTAAGGTATCCAATTTTCCTCAGGGTGAATGCTTTCTAAGAATCCGGCCAATAATTCAATGGCTGCATCTAAATCATCACAATCGATCACCTCAGAAGGAGTATGCATATATCGATTGGGAATGCCTAACAAACCGGTAGCAACTCCTTGGCGATTGATTTGAATACTGTTGGCGTCGGTCCCTGTAGCACGTGATTCAGCTTGTATTTGGTAGGGAATGTTTTTTTGGCTTGCCACCTCTACTAATTTTCGAAAAATATGGGGATTGATATTCGGACCTCGTGCAATGACCGGACCCTTGCCCAAAGACACGTCTCCAACCTTTCTTTTATTTATATCGGGACAGTCAGAAGCAAAGGTCACATCAATAGCGATTCCTAAATGAGGATCGATTCTGAAAGCGCTGGTTCTTGCTCCCCTGAGACCGAGTTCTTCTTGTACCGTACTCACACCATATACACCACATTGCAACTTCTCTTTTTGAACCATTCGAAGAACCTCGGCAACGATAAAAGCTCCCACCCGATCATCGAAACCTCGACCAACAACTCGACTTCCAAGTAATTGGTCAAAACCAACATCCATGGTGATTGGATCGCCAATTTGTACAATTTTGGTGAGTTCTTCCTTATTTTTTGCGCCTACATCAATCCATTGCTCTTCAATTTTTACCACTTTTTGACGTTCTTTTTCCTCCATCAAATGAATGGGCTTTTTTCCGATTACTCCCTTAACTGGTCCTTGAGAGCTATGAATAATGACTCTTTTTCCAGGTGTAATATGAGAATCGATTCCTCCAATAGTGGAAAAATGTATGTACCCCTGATCATTAATAAATTCCACCATCAAACCGACTTCATCACAATGTCCTGCCAACATAACTCGAAACGAAGCATCAGGATAAATAACACCAATGGCATTGCCGTGGTAATCTTTGTAAAATTTGTCAATCTTATCTTGAACCCTTTCCTCAAATATTTTTTGAATCTGTTCTTCGAACCCCGATGGACTAGGAGTTTCAATGAGTTTTTTCAAAAATTCTTCTCGAGATTTCTCCATTTTGATATTCCCTCTTTCTCAAACCTGGTTATATTGAATAAGAACTAAAAAATGTTTTTGTGCCGATTCAATCAGCCATTATTTTTCTTGAAGAGAAGAAGTTTTTTTCTTTTTAACCATTCGGGGTGATTTTTTTAAGGTAATTTTAAGGACTTCATCAATAGTTTTGACTAAATGATATTTCATTTTTTTTCTCACATCTGCGGGTATATCGTCTAAATCATTTTCGTTTTCTTGGGGTAGAACAACTTCTTTAATCCCTGATCGATAGGCTGCTAAAGATTTTTCTTTTACTCCACCGATAGGAAGCACTTTTCCGGTAAGGGTTATTTCACCTGTCATAGCAATGGAATGCTTTACTGGTATTTGCGAAAGAGAAGAAACCATTGAAACAACCAGGGTTATTCCTGCTGATGGACCATCTTTTGGTATTGCGCCAGCAGGGACATGAACATGAATATCATGTTTTTCGTAAAACTTCTCATCAATCTTCCATTTTTTCGCTCGTTCCCGAACACAAGATAGTGCAATACGAGCCGATTCTTGCATAATATCTCCCATATTACCGGTTAAATTCTNNCCTTTTCCTGAGAGGACTGAAGACTCAACAAAAAGGATTTCCCCACCAGTTTGAGTCCACGCTAAACCGGTAGCAACTCCAACTCGATCTTTTCCCGATATGACCTCATCAAAATAAATCCTTTTTCCTAAATACTTTCTAAGATTTTCTTCGTCAACTACAAATGGTCCCTTTTTCCCTGAAGCGACGTCTTTGGCAATTTTCCTGCAAACCGTTGCGATTGTTCTTTCTAAATTTCTGACTCCAGCTTCACGAGTGTATTCCCGAATCATTTTAATTAAAATTTCATCACTTATTGTAACAGTTTGATCCTCAATTCCATTTTCTTTACTCTGCTTGGGTATTAAATATTTGCGAGCAATGGCAATTTTTTCCGGATCAGTATAACCAGGGATTCGGATGAGTTCCATTCGATCCAACAAAGCTGGAGGAATGGTATCCAGAATATTCGCAGTTGCAATAAAAATAACCTTCGATAGATCAAATGGAACTGCTAAATAATGATCAACAAAAGTTGAATTTTGCTCGGGATCTAAAACTTCGAGGAGAGCAGCAGAAGGATCTCCCCTGAAATCCAAACCGATTTTATCAACCTCGTCCAACATAAATACCGGGTTATTACTCCCTGCTTTTCGGATTCCCTGAATAATCCGACCTGGAAGCGCTCCAACGTAGGTTCGACGATGGCCTCTTATTTCCGCTTCGTCT
>DPKX01000278.1:0-2484 GCA_003542295.1 Candidatus Atribacter hydrocarboniphilus | reverse complement strand
CTTCCCAACGCCCGGGCAATCGATTTTCCCAATGAGGTTTTTCCCACGCCCGGAGGGCCAACAAAACAGAGTATTGGACCTTTTAAATCTTTTTTTAAATGACCCACTGCCAAATATTCAAGAATTCTTTCTTTTACTTTCTCCAAATCATAGTGATCTTCGTTCAACACCTTTTCAGCTTTTTTAAGATCTAAACTGTCTTCGGTTCGGATGTTCCAGGGAAGTTCGGTTATCCAATCAAGGTAATTACGAATAACTGGGTACTCGGCTGAAACCGGTGGAATTCTCGATAATCGCTCCAGTTCTTTCTCGGCTTCTTTCAAAACTTCTGTCGGGAGCTTGGCTTTTTCAATTTTTTCTTTCAATTCATTTAATTCAATGGTTTTTTCATCCATTTCTCCGAGTTCTCGTTGAACAGCTTTCAATTGCTCTCTTAAGAAATATTCTCGTTGGGTTTTTGCCATCTCCGATTGAATTTGAGTTTGAATCTTGCTGCCAATTTGGAGAATATCCAGTTCTCGAGTTAAATAGTAGTTTACTTTTTTTAATTTTTCGATAAGTTCAGAGGTAGATAAAATATTTTGTTTACTTTCAACATCTAAATTTAAGTTCGAAACGACAAAATGGGCAAGTCGTGAAGGTTGTTTGATATTCATCGCAGCAACAAATATTTCTTTGGGAAGATAAGGAGCAAGTTCGACGACCTTCTGAAAAAGAGTTAATATGTTGCGGACTAAAGCTTCAGTTTCATCGGTTTTTATTTCTTCTTCGTTTATGATTTCAATTTTTGCTATGGGATAAGGATCCCATTGAATCCATTCAACAATGCGAAACTTATTTAAGCCAAAAACCAAAATTTGAATAGCATCCTCGGGAAGCTTTAACAAGCGGGATATTCGCCCCACAACACCGATATCATAAAAATCCTGAGCTGAAATGGCGCTATCCCCTTCTTCTTTTTTGGTGCGGAGGGTTAAAACTCCGATCATTTTATTTCCTAAAACCGCATCGTTAACTAATTTAACCCACTTTTCTCCATGGACCACCCAAGGCATGACTAACTCAGGAAATAAAACGTTCTCATCCAAAGGAAGAACCGCAATTGTTTCTGGAATATCAAAACCTTTTTTATCCTGATCAATGGATTCGGAAATCACATTCTGGTTAGCCATAATCTCTGAAGGCTCTTCCGAAAGCGCAAACCAATTGTCAATATACTCTTCCATGTCTNNAACGGTATTCTTATCAAGAAACGGGTCGATATATTTATAACTAACTCTATTCGTATGAAAAAATTCTCTACTTATACCAGTATTTTTTATGATTGAGAACATTTGTTTACTCAAGAGGAATCCTCCGTTCGGTAATAACTTTTTTCTTTTTACATTCAATTATGAGGAATCCTTCCCGATAACGGGCATTGATGGTCTCTCCATCAACCTCTTCGGGAAGTTCGATTTGTCGTTGAAAGGGACCAAAGGGAATTTCCATTTGGTGATAATCCCTTTTAGGGGGTGAAGGAACTTCCTTCCTCACACCCTTAAGTATTAATTTTCGTGATTGAATAGTCAAGTCAACTTCATTAACCGAAACCCCAGCGAGCTCTACCACAACAATAAAGTTATCATCGGTTTCAAAAACATCACACAAAGGCTCCCAAGCTTTTTCAGAAAGTCCCAAGAAATAAGGTTTCTTTCCAGAAACATGCTCCATGAAGCGTTGCATTTCTTTCTGCATTGAACCAAACTCTTCCCACCAATTATCTTTAAATGGCATTATATTGCCCCCTACCCTGCTTTTCGGTGTAATAAAAAAATATTTTTAAATTATTCCGCTCTGAAAATCCATGAACGATTTTTAAAGTTAACTCAATTATAGCAACTAACCAGAATCTCATTCTGGGCTTTCCCCCTCATCCTCACCTTCTCTCAAGGGAGAAGGAACTATGAATTCNNAATGCTGCTCTATTCTGAAGATACCGTGAACTGTGAAGTGTAAATCGTGAACAGTTTAAAATCAACCCTCATCCTTACCTTCTCTCATCAAGGGAGAAGGAACTATGAATTCTTTTGTTCTTAGGATCAGGGTGAGGAACAACTCATTTTTATCCTCACCTGGTAACACCAAGTGGCATAAGGATCCATCCTAAAAATACCAGAATAAGTAAAAAGCGATTAAAACAAAATGAGAAAGGCACAACCCCTGAATCCCCCCTCAATGGGGGAATGAATTCAACAATTCCCCTCCTTGGAGGGGTGCCGTTTTAGGGCGGTGATGGTGTCTTTAATTCGTCATCCTGAGGCTTCGTTTTTCGNNGAAGCCGTGAGGATCTCATCTTTTTCTTTTTTAATTCAAAAATATGATTAAGAATGAAATCTTCAAGTCTTTCTGAAAAGAATCACCAGTTGGTCTTTATTTTCATCAATCGCTGTTTCTTTTTTTCGACTCATGTCTCACTACTCACGACTCACTGTTTTTAGGAAT
>DPKX01000121.1 GCA_003542295.1 Candidatus Atribacter hydrocarboniphilus | reverse complement strand
CGCAAAGCGAGGGCTCAGGATGACGCATCACTATAATTCCTTCTCCCTCCCATTCTTTTCTCAAATCCACAGTTGTTCACTTTTTTAACGCTTCAAATAGCTTTTGGTGAATAGACGGTGGAGCCGCTAACACATCTCCCTCAAAAAGATCAAAATCTTCGCCATTGGGGTTGGTAACCACCGCTCCAGCTTCCTGTGCGATTAAAACTCCTCCAGCTAAGTCCCAGGAGGAAAGGTCATATTCCCAATATCCATCTATAATTCCACAGCCAACATAACAGAGTTCTAAGGCTGCACTTCCCAAAACCCTCAAATCGGTGAGCTTCATAACCGAACGAATTTCCTTTTCAATCCGAGGATGTTTCCCTTCTTTGTAGGGAAAGCCGGTTACTAAATAGCTTCCTTCTAAGGTGGTTCGATCGGAGACGGTGATTCTTTCTCCGTTTAAAAAGGCGCCCTCCCCTTTTTGGCTATAAAACAAATCCCGTCTAATTGGATCAAAGACAACCCCAGCTACCGGTAGATTATCTTCCCAATATCCCAAAGACACCGAGAAGAAGGGATATTTATGAACAAAATTGAACGTTCCATCCAGAGGATCGACATAGAATGCCCGGGATTGCCTTCCGGCTTGAGTGCTGCCCTCTTCGCCAACCACTGGAATATCTGGGAAACGATTGGTTAGAATTGCGTTGATCTCTTCTTGGGATTCTTTATCGATATTGGTTACTAAGTCATAAGAAACCGATTTCTGAACGACAGAAAATTTTTCTTTCTCAAAGTACTTTCTCAAAACACTTCCGCCTGTTAACGATGCAACAATCATAGCTTCCAAGATACTGGAAGGCATACATTAAAACCTCCAATCAATTTAATAGTTAGTTGTTGAGCTGATTATATGGATTATTCGATACTGTTTTAAATGATCAGAATCTTGCTGGCTTATTCTCCTCTAAAATTTTTTACTTTATTCATGAATGCTTTAACCCGTTCTTCATCGACATGGTTTTCGAACTTCCCTTCGTACTTAAAAGTAGTTCCCACCACTGCTCCGTCAGCAAACTCAAGCTGTTTTTCTAAATTCTCCAACCTCACTCCGGTATTGGCGAAAACGACGGTATCTGGCAAGGCTTCTTTGACTTTTTTTAGAATTTGTACATCGGTTTCGACTCCCGCTGTTAATCCTGATACACATAGAGCATCGGGCCGGTCGTTAAAAACCGTTGATTTTGCAATGCTGACGATATCTCGATCAACGAGATACTGGGCAGCTTCCGGTACGATATTAAACAACAGCTTGACATTTTGAGCTCCGATAGCATATTGGTGACGTACCGTCTCTCCACAGTTGGTATTCCATAAGCCAAAATCACTGGCATAGACTCCACTGAAAATCTCTCGTACAAATTGAGCACCAGTGGCTGCGGCTAAATCAAGACTCGCTATTGGATCCCAGAGAACATTCACTCCGAAGGGTACTGTTAAATGTGACATTAATTCCCCAATTATCCGAGCCATAGAAGCAACAGTGACAGTATCAACTTTGGTCATATAAGGTAAGCTGAATTCATTGGAAAACATCACAGCATCAACCCCACCATTTTGGAGAGCTGTTAAGTCTTTAATTGCCCATTCTACGACTTTCTCCATTCCACCTTTATGGTCATAACCCGGATCACCAGGCATAGCGCCAAAGTGACACATAGCGATGATGGGCTTTTGACAGTGAAAGATTTCTTTTAACCAATTTGATTTCGGCATTATCTATTCCTCCTCGGAATGTAATTATTTTTTAATTTTTTAAAGAAAATGATGTGGAATGAGATCATATTCCACATCATCCTCACCTTCTCCCATCAAGGGAGAAGGAAAATATTGATCATAGAGAAGAACTTAACCAAAGGCGTCATCCTGAGCCATCTTCTTTTCTACTTTTTCTCTACTTTGCCCCCTCGCGCCCTCTCCTCCTCATTATTTGAAGGCGTAAGGATCACATCAACCAAATCCGTCATTGCGAGGAGACCAACCGATTTTTGGTTGGACGACGTGGCAATCTCACCTGGTTTATCTTTATTATTTTTTTACATTGTAAATCCATTAGTGGGCATGATAAATCAAGCCCCTACAAAAATTTAAAAAATGCCATCATCCTGAGCGGTGCTTTCCCGCGTGAGGATTTCATCCTTTTCTTTTCTCTCCTTTGGTGGGAGAGGATGAAGTTGAGGGGAAAGACCAGTATAACCCTCTACTCGGATAAAGAGTCAGATAACTCATGCATCAATGGCTTGGTATTTTCATAAAGAGAACGGAAAAGACGATAGTTAAAATCATACTTTCCGCTTGCTTCTAAATCAGGCTGTACAATTTTTCCGATTTGAACCCAACGATCAATGTCAGCCAGATCCTGAAATAAACCGACTCCTACCCCAGCCATAAAGGCATCTCCATAACTGGCACCGATTTGCTCTTTAGGGATAGCCAATTCAACCCGGGCTATATCCGCAACAATCTGCATCCATAAATCATTTTTGGTCCCACCACCGGTGGCTAAAATACGCCCGGGTTTTACTCCTTCTTCTTCCATAACTTCCAGATTATGGCGAATTCCATATCCCACCCCTTCCAATATAGNNTCGGTAGATATCAGCCTTGGTATGTCTGAGACTGATACCAAAAAACATTCCCTTTGCTCTCGGATCATTCAAAGGTGTTCGTTCACCTTCAAAATAGGGAAGAATAATAAGCCCCTTAGCACCGGGAGGAGACTGAGCCGCTAATTTTGCTAATCGGTCGTATGCGTTACCGCCTTCGGTTTTTTCTTTTTCCAGTTCCAATTCGGCAAACTGGTTCCGAAATNNCAGACTTCCAGCGGTTGAAGTTCCTCCTAAGAAAGTATAAGCATCTTTTTCCAGAAAAGGAGCGCTCCAAAAATGACTGGTATTCACCAAATCGGCTGTTTTAACAATAAAGAAAATACTACTTCCAAACATAAGCATCATATCATTGAATTCTCTTACTCCAGTGCTGATGGCTTCAGCGGCAGCGTCGGTTGTTCCAACGATGACCGGAGTATCGGAAGCTAAGCCGGTTTCTCGAGCTGCCTGCTCGGTGACTCGGCCAGCTATTTCGCAGCTCCAGAAAGCCTTGTGAAGTCGGTCAATAGGTGTGATGTAAGAAGCAATTTCCTCCCGCCAACCTAAATTATGGACATCGAACAATGGGGCATAACCATTCGCAGTATAAATATCAATTGTGGCTTCACCGGTCAGTCTGTAAACGAGGTAAGCCTGACTGGTGAGAAACCATCTGGTTTTCTGAAAAACCTCCGGTTCATGGTTTTTAATCCACATAATTTTAGGACCAGAAGCCTGAGAACTTAGATGCATTCCACTATGGCTAAAGATTTCCTCTCTCCCCAAGGTTTTTTCCAAATATTCTATTTCCTGAGTGGTTCGAGTATCGATTCCATAGAGAATGGCTGGTCGCAGTGGCCGACCTAATTCGTCAACGGGAAGAACGCAAGAGCCGATAGCACTGGTTCCGATTCCCAAGATTTGTTTCGGGTCAATCCCCGATAAGCTGAGAAGATTTTTAACGATTTCAACGAAATCATGCCACCACACTCGATCAGCGTCATGCTCGAAATAACCGGGTTTGGGCATATCCATTCCATGAGGAACAACCTGTTGAGCAATTATTTTCCCATCCTCTTGAACCAAAACTCCTTTGGACGAATAGGTGCCGATATCAACCCCCAGCAAATACCCTTTGGCCATAAAATTCTCCTTAGATCAACATTTTTCCTTTTTGGAAAATTAAGTTCCCATCCAGATAGACTTCTCCCTCTTTTCGCATATCCTTCACGATATCCCAATGAATGGCCGATTTATTGGTTCCTCCAGTTTCGGGATAAGCACGACCGAGAGCAATATGAATTGTCCCGCCAATTTTTTCATCAAGGAGAATATCCTTGCAGAAGTACTTGACTTCAGGGTTGGTCCCAAAAGCAAATTCTCCGACCCGACTGGCGCCTGGGTCACTTTGGATGGTCGATTGGAGAAAATCCTGATGAGTGGACGATGTCGCATCCACCAATTCCCCCTTTTCCCATTGCAAATGAATATCGTGTACGAGACGACCTCCCAGCACCCCTGGGAATTCAAAGTAGATCTCTCCTTCAACCGTTGAGTCGTCGGGTGAAGTCATGATTTCACCATCAGGCATATTTATTTTACCGTTGGCAACCTGCCAGCTTCGCTCTTTCACCGAAAAACGCAAATCAGTTTTGTGACCAAGGATGCGTATTTCTTTCCCCTGGGATAAAAGTGCTGCCCAGCGGTTCCACTTCTCGCTCACTTGAGGCCAATCTAACCGACAAGCATTAAAAAACATATCGGTAATGGTTTCCTCATCCATTTCGGCTTCCTGAGCCAGAGAGGCATTTGGTACCCGCACCAGGCACCAGCGGGTTTTTTCCCATCGCATTGTGGATATTTTTCCTAATGTATGACGAAATCGAGCGAGTCTGTCGGAAGGAATGTCCCAAAATACATTGAGGTTATGAGCACCTCGCAGCCCTAGGTACACGTCAGCCCAATCCATGCCGTGGGCTTCAATCTCGGGAATCCAATCAATTTGCTCTTCACTCCCATTTTTTAGCACACAGCGATTCAATTCTTCCGATAAAAACTGCACTTGTGGGTAGGCGCCTGCCTGAATACACGCTTCATAGACGGATTGAACCAAAGGATAGGTCTCGACCTCCGTCATCGCAATCATAACCCGTTCATTCGGTTGAACGCTGGTAGAGTAATTTACCAAAAGCTTGCCCAGTTCTTTCCAACGCTTATCCATATTGTTTCCCTTTTGTGACTTCTTCTTTATTTTTTCGCCGTTCAACTATTCTACCATAGGTATTTCTTTTTTTAATCTAAAATTAATAATTGGTGCTTTCAATAATCCCGAGATAAGGGCGTGGATGAATGAAACCGGTAAAATGACTATGGACACCAAAATCATTGCAATTTCGTTTGAGAAGCTGGTTCTTGAATCCGGCTTGCCTTTCAATCGGCTGAAAAATTGCACTAAAAGAAGCATTCCAATTAGTTATGGTATCTTCCATGCTTCAAGCCAGTCTGATACATGGCAATGATATTCTCAGGAGGAACATCGGGCTGGATGTTGTGAACTGGTGCCAACAGATACCCTCCTCTCTCTCCCAGGTCGTCAATTCGTCTTTTCACTTCATCCTCGACTTCCTGGGTTGTCCCGCGGGGGAGAACCCGTTGAGTATCAATTCCACCCCAGAAACCAATCGAATCCCCATATTTTTTCTTCAATTCCTTAGTATCCATGTGAGCAGCACTCACCTGAACCGGATTTAAGACTTGAATTCCAATTTCAATGAAATCATCAATCGCCCAACTGGTGCTCCCACAGCTGTGAAGGGCGACTTTGGCCTTGGTTTTTGACTTGATGACTTGGATCAAATCCCGAGTCCGAGGCTTGATGATTTGTCGGTAGATATTGGGTGAGGTTAAGGGTCCTTGCTGGGAACTGATGTCTTCCCAAATTTCAATGAGAGTGAGGTACTGACCGACCTTCTCCAGGAAGTTGCTGTATTGTTGGGAAAGGATGGCCAGGACTTGATCCAGTAAGGCTTCGACAAAGGAGGGATTCTCGATGATTTCGATCATGATTCGTTCTAAACCGACCAGGTACCAGGCTTGTTCGAAAACTCCTGATACCGTGGTACCAAGAGCATAGCCTGCGTCATAAATCGCTTGGGCTTCTTTTTCGACATTTTCAAAACGGCTTTTTTCATTGGGATCCGGCCAGGGGTAGTGACGGAGGTCTTCAATCGTTGCTTCTTTCAAAGGAAACCCGACCGGGTCGTAATAAAAGCTGGTATGGGGTTTTTTCCATTGAGCACCCCATTCATCAACATACCAGGTTGACTTTTCATCACTGCCTTCTTTAGGGTCCCAGGAGGCAGATGGTTGCATAAAAACATAACGGGTGTCGATTCCAAACTCTTTTAAAACTTCTTCATCGATCACCGCCAGTTGTTGATTGCGTTCTGAGATCCTGGTAGGTCGATTGATTCCCAATTGGTTTTTGAGTTTCTCATAAGCAATGGTGGTTATGCCTGATTGGTATCCTCCCAGGTCCAGGGGGACCCGATCGGGTTCTTTATGTTCCAGTGCAGTAAGAACTCTCTCCCGAGAGCTAAGAATTTTGTTCATATCTTTTCCTCCTTCATTTAAATTTTTGAAATGAATAGCTTATCTTAAATTCAATAGTTTTAAATTCTAAATTGTAGTTCTTTTCAGCAGAACCGATAGCATTTAAGAAAATTCCATTCTTTTTAAAGAAAATCTTTATAACAACCTTTTGACGAAAGGTATAGTTGTTCTCCTTCTAATATTAAAACATTTTTTTCAACCATAAATACATTTTATTCGCTTCTATTCATTTCGAAATCCAAAAATAACTGTTTCCTTTTCGAAAAGTAGTATAACCTTCTTTCCTTGAATAGTTCTCCAGTCTATGGCAAAATGATTTTAAAAGTTCTTTCTCTTTATGAAGAGAAAAGATGCCAATCAAAGCGGAAGAGCTCTTATCGTTAATGACTTTTCATCCATAATTGTTTTAAAAGGCTAAATTACTTGAGGGGGTGGTACCTCTTATGTCAGTTCTTATTACTGGAGGGAATGGGCTTTTAAGCTCCTGGATCATCTATTATTTAGCTCAAAAGGGGAAAAGAATTATTTCAGTCGATCTTAAAACACGTACTTTTGACTACCTGGAAGAATTTAAAGACCAAATTAACTTTATTCAGGGCGATGTACTGGAATGGTCCCAACTTTTATCGATATTTCATTCTAAAGAAAATGATATTGAAGGTATCATCCATACTCCGGCAGAGATGGCTTCTCCCCGATACTGGAACAACCCTTATCGCAGCACCTATTTGAATGTGGTAGGAACGCTCAATCTGCTGGAATTTGCTCGCCTCTACCAGATCCCAAAATTTCTTTATGTTAGTTCTGGGGCGGTTTATGGAGAGGTCAAAGATTCTCCCTCAGAACTCACTCATCCGGTTAATCCCTCCGATCTTTACGGGGCTGGGAAAGTTGGCTCAGAATATATTTCTCTTCAATATGGAAACCACTATCAAATTGATGTTCGGATAATCCGTCCTTATTTTTTCTTTGGACCAGGGCTTCTCCCTTCGGAAATGAATCCGTTATTCAGAAACCTTTTGGGCTCAATGGAAGGATTGGATAATCTTCAGTTGGAAAAGGGTCGAGATCAAAGTTTGGGATTTACCTACGTGAAAGATACTGCCCTAGGGGCAGTGTTGGCTTATGAGACAGAACATCCCGAACATCGAGTTTTCAATATAGCCACTGATGAAGTAACCAGCTTTCCGGAATTAGCCCGGTTAGCTCAGAAATACAGTGATCAACCTCGAAAAGTAACGCTTGGAGGAGGCAAACTCTTCCCTCGCGGTGAAACTCTCGATATATCTTTGGCTATGAAAGAGCTGGGTTATACACCTCAATATCGGATGGAGAAAGCGGTTGCAGAATACTCCGAATGGATTCAAAAACAGCTTCGTTCTAAAATATAGTTACGATTTGATAAACAACCAGCGAAAAACGTGATTTAAAAAATGTTTTAGAAATAAAAATCGATAAACCATAAATATGGGAGGGAGAATCATTTGAAAATAATCCTATTAGCTGATCTGGAGGGCGTTTCTGGAGTAGTAGATAACGAGCAGCAGGCTAAACCTGGGTCTCCCCTTTACCAGGAAGCGAGAGAATATCTATTATCCGATGTCAGTGCCGTCATTGAAGGAGCGTTAGATGGAGGAGCTACCGAGATAACCATCTTTGATATGCACTACTATGGTTTAAATCTCAATCTGAGTAAAATACATCCTCAAACTCGGGTTTTTATGGGAAAACCTCGGAAGATTTATCCTCTTTTAAAAGAAGTTTATCAAAAAGCCGATGGTTTTATGATGGTCGGATTTCATGCTATGGCACAAACTCCGGGAGGTTTGTTGACTCACACTTACGACCATTCTATCAAGAGTCTTTACCTCAATGGAATTCTGGTGGGAGAAATTGGCATGGAGGCAGCAATTGCTGGTTTTTATGGAGTGCCGTTAATTTTTGTTGCTGGTGATTCGAAAGGGACGGAAGAGACCGAAAGCCTTCTGGGTGACATTCCCACCGTTACGGTTAAATGGGCTGTCAACGAGCACAGTGCCTTATGTCTTCCTATTGAAGTGACTCATAATGAGATCAGGAAAACTGCGAAAGAATCATTGGAAAGAATCGCAGAATTCAAGCCTTATGCTCTTGAACCACCCTATCATATCGAAGTAGAATTTTTCCTTCCCGAGAAAGCCGAAAAAATGGAGAAACTCGCAGGAGTTACACGAATTGATGAATTAACCGTTCAAGCCCAGGGAGACGACCTTCCTCTTCTTTGGGAA
>DPKX01000107.1 GCA_003542295.1 Candidatus Atribacter hydrocarboniphilus | reverse complement strand
TAAGTGCCGGAGAAATGAAGCACGGACCAATTGCTCTGATCGAACCGGATGTAATCAGCGTAGTCCTTTTGGATCAAGGGATAACTGGGATGAAAACTCTCGCGAATATTGAAGAAATCAAAGCTCAAAAAGGGAAAGCCATCGTCATTTCCCATCCCGAACATCTTGAAGCGATTCCTCCGGTTGAAAAGCTTCTTTTAATTCCTGAAACCAGCGAATTTCTTGCTCCATTATTACTGATCATCCCTCTTCAACTGTTTGCCTATTATGTAGCTCTGGAAAAGGGATCAGATGTCGATCAACCCAGAAATTTAGCTAAAAGTGTCACTGTGGAGTAAAGAAAACGATCCATAACGGGGGTTAAGGGAGGGGGAACGCGTTATTCATTTAATTATTCTCGGGCTTGAAGGGTATATTGTCATCTTTTTTAAATACAAAACATACAATTTTTATTCAAGAACCAAGTTCTAAACCCTTAAGGATTGAGTAGCAATTACTTTCTTCCACACGCCTGTTTTAAAAGAATAGAATATATTTCCCTGGGGTGCTTCGATACTCTCTCAAAACTGGATGATATCCCCCCATTGACTTGCATTACCAATCTACTAAGGCTTTTTTCAATTCAGTTAAAATAAAAAATTCAAATATTTAAGAAAGAAGGGGGTTGATTTTTTAAATGTTTTGGTTTAAATTTAATTTTGTATGACAATACTACATATGATTATAGGAACAAATCATGGAAGACAAAAATTTAAGCAGCCTCAGAGTTAAAAACCGTTATATATTGGTCCAAGAAGAACTGAAAAGATATATTTTAGCTAATAATTTAAAACCTGGAGACCATTTACCAACTGAGCAAGATTTGGTTCAACAATTAGGTATTAGCCGGACATCGCTTCGAGAAGCCTTAAAATCACTCCAAGCCTTAGGATTAATCGACGCTAAACCTGGGGAAGGGATGGTTGTTAGAGCTTTTAATTTTGATGCCGTTTTGGGGAATTTATCTTATGGCATGATTTTTGAAAAAACTGAGCTTATGGATCTTTTAGAAATACGAGAAACCTTAGAGCTAAAGTTTCTCGATAAAGTTGTTGGGATAATAAAGAAAAAAGAAATTGAAGAATTAGAAAACATTTTATTTCTCATGGGTCAAAAAGCGAAACAAGGTCGTCTTTTTGATGACGAAGATGCTCAATTCCACCATAAACTTTTTTCCCCGGCAGGGAATTACCTTCTTCTCAAACTCCTAGACGTTTTTTGGGAGGTTCTGCACAAGTTACGAGATCCAATAGAAGTAGAAAGAGATCCCATCGGTTCATATGAAAGGCATCGTAAGGTTTTAGAAGCAGTTAAAAGCAGTGATCTTGAGAAGTCAAGAGCTTGTTTATCCGATCATTTCGTGAGCATTATAACAAGAGTTAGAAATGCTATACAGAAAAAAAAGAGCTCTAGTGATGCTCAGTAAATTTTATCATCCTTATTGTAAGTTTTTGTAAATTAAGTCATTCAAAGGAGTGGAAAATATTTTTATGAGCAAAGACAGAGGCATTATCTGGATGATTGTACCCGCTCTTACACTTATTGCCATTTTAATGTTCTACCCTGTTATCCAATCTTTTGTTATGAGTTTTACTAAACAAATGCTCTATGAGTTGGAAGGAAAATGGTGTGGCCTAGAAAATTATATTAAACTATTGAAAGATCCTTCATTCTGGCAGTCTTTTAAAATCACTCTTATTTGGACATTTGGTACTGTAGTTTTACAAACAATTTTGGGTGTAGGATCAGCTCTTCTTCTTTACAAAAGCTTTTCTGGTAGAGGCATAGTTCGAGCTTTTACTCTCCTCCCCTTTTTTACCCCTGGTGTAAGTATCTACCTAGTTTGGAGATGGATGTATAACGATATTTCTGGAATTTTTAACCATATTTTAATGACTTTAGGAATAATAAAACAACCTATCTTGTGGCTGGCTACTCCCAGACTTGCCATTATCTCTGTAATCCTTATGGCAACCTGGAGATATTTTCCTTTTGTGATGATAAATGTTTTAGCGAGATTGGAATCTATTTCAAAAAGTCTTTTCGATGCAGCCAAGGTTGATGGAGCTAATTCATGGCAGATTTTCTGGAATGTAACTCTTCCTCAAATTCGCGGAGTTCTTCTCATTGTTGTTTTTCTGCGTGCAATTTGGATGAGTCAAAAATTCGAAGAGATTTTTGTTGTAACCGGTGGAGGGCCAGCAGGGTCAACAACAACATTGGCTTTATTATCCTACGAACAAGCATTTGGAGCTATGCGATTAGGATATGCATCAGCTGTGAATGTCGTTATATTCATAATATTAATAATAATGGCTACAATCTATATCACTACTTTTAAACCAACCAAACAAACTGTTTGAGAGTAGTAAATTAATTTTAGGAGAAACAAGTTGAAGAATTCAAAAAGAAATGCTAAGTACAAGTTTAAAAAGCTTTTATCTAATTTTTCCACTTATTTCTTTTCAGTTTTGTTAGTCTTGTTTTGTGCCTTTCCTTTTTATTGGATGATATCTTCATCCTTGAAGAATTCTGTTGAGTTTTTTGCTGTACCTCCAACTTTTTTCCCAAAATCAATAACCTTAGAACAGTATGTAAAATTATTTAAAGAGACTTTCTTTACAACCTGGTTCAGAAATACAGTTTTGGTTACAGTAATCAGTACCATTTTATCAGTTTTTGTCGCAACTTTAGGTGCTTACTCCCTGACCCGAGGGCGTTTTCGAGCAAAAGAAGCAATCGCAAATACCGTATTACTTACCTATATGTTCCCTCCAATTTTGATGGCTTTACCTCTTTATCTCTTATTAGCACGAACTAGATTGATCAATTCTTTACCTGGATTGATGATAACGTATTTAACGATATCTCTTCCTTATTCTTTATGGATGTTACGAGCATTTTTCCAAACCATACCCTACGAGCTTGAAGAATCTGGCATGATCGATGGAGCAACTCGAATGCAGGTTATTAGGAAAATTGTTCTGCCAATGGCCTTACCAGGTATTTTAGCAACCTCTCTTTTCACCTTGATTACTTCCTGGAATGAATACCTTTATGCTTTGCTATTTATTTCCTCCGAGGAGCTGAAAACGCTCTCGGTAGGTCTAACCGGTTTTTTAACAAAACACGGAATTCGTTGGGATTACATCATGCCCGGAAGTGTCTTATCATTGATTCCAATTTTTATTTTCTTTCTCTACATTCAAAGATACCTTATTGAAGGCTGGGGTGGTGGTGCTATTAAAGGTTGAGTTAAGCTTTTTTAGTTAATTCAAATAAAGTTGGGAAGGAGGTGGTTCGTTTTTTTGAAATACACAAAAAAACCAAAAATATTTTTAAAGGTATTTAAAAGAAGGGAGGATTTGTTCATGAAAGGGAATAAATTGTATTTTGCATTCGTGTTAATGTTAGTTTTTGTCTTAGTGTGTGGGTCATTAGCTTACGCAAAAAAGGGAGTTCGGTTTGTCACCGACGAGACCGATCCAGAAACGATTACTGCTTTTACTGAAATTATTGATGAGTTCGAAAAAGCCCATCCCGATATTGAAGTTATCCCGGAATACGTAAGCTATGAGGATATCTTTTTGAAAGTCATGTCTATGGTGCGTGCGGGAATGCAACCGGCTCTTTTCTATACCATGGCGGCACAAATGGTTTCTCTTTATAAACTTGATGCTTTAGAACCACTGGATGATGTAATCGATGCTTTGGGGAGAGATGATTTTACCGCAAACATCTTAGATTTAGCAACTATTGATGGTACGGTTTATGGTGTCCCCATTCAAACTGGCGAACAAGTCCTATTTTATCGTTCAGATCTTTACGGAGAAAACGGACTTGAAGAACCAGCTAATACCGATGATGTTATTGCTATAGCAGAAAAGCTCACCAAAGACTTAGACGGTGATAACAATATAGATATATATGGAATGTCTATAATGGCAGCATCTGAACCAAATTCACAGGCTCATTTTATTGATGAGCTTTGGAGAAGAAGCGGTTATATTCTTGATCAAAAAGGAGATATTGCGTTTAGCACTTTGTATCGAAATGAATCTATCGAGTCATTGAATTACTTGAAAAAACTGACAGAATATGCTCCTCCCGGTTTTGTCTCACATGGATATTTTGAAGAAGGAATGAACTATGTTCAGGGTAAAGCAGCGATGGCATATTACCCATTCCGCTTGGTTTCTCATGTACGGAACAATAACCCTGACTTACTTGAAAAAACTAAGGCTGTGTTTCCTCCTCTACCACCTAAAGGAGGAACAAAATCCATGTGGGGTGGACCCAACGTGTGGGTGTTGTTCAAAGATGCTCCCAATACCGAAGAAGCTAAAGAATTTGTTAAGTTTTTCATGACCGGAGCAAATTATGCAAAATTCTTAAGGACCGTTCCTTTCCATCTAGTACCAGTACGAATGTCCATGATGAACTCTCCTGAGTTCCTTGATGACCCATTAATTAAAAGTCGTGTAGATTTCTTACAATTAGCTATGGATTCTTTGCCTTATGTAAGGGATCTATCAAAAGAACATCCTGATGCTGAAGTGTCGGAAGTAGTCGGAGTTGCATATGGTGGTTTATCTCTCGCCAAAAACATGAATAGTTTCTATTCAGGACAAATCTCTGCCGAAGAAGTATTGGACAAAACAGCTGAAGAATGGCTTGAATTAGGGGATTGGAAATTA
>DPKX01000283.1 GCA_003542295.1 Candidatus Atribacter hydrocarboniphilus | reverse complement strand
ATGGTCAAAAACATGATGATGAAAATAATCGGTATCCCACCAAGATATCCTCGCCCTAAGACAGTAAAACTCTTTCCTAACCCCATGTGGATACTATTCCCACCACTAATAACTAATGCCAACCCCCGAGCTGCATACATGGTTCCCAAGGTAGCGATAATAGAAGGGATTTTCAATTTGACCACCATCAGTCCGTTTAAAAGACCGATTGCGCTTCCCACTAGTGTTGAAAGAATAATTGAAAGCCACAAGGGAATCGATTGGGTAACAAAGAGGGCTGAGAGCATTCCAGTAAGACCCAATACGCTTCCTATCGATAAATCAAAGTTACCCGAAATCATCAGAGGCGTGATGGCACAACCGGTAATCACCACAAAAGCGACCTGCCGGGTAACATTGTTAAAATTGGTCACGGTTAGAAACGATTTAGAAAGAAAAGAAAGAACAATAATAATCAGCAACAAAACCCCAACAATAACCATTTTTTGCAAAAAGCCGCTACTCAGCTTGATATTCATAATTAATCCTCTTCCCGCGGGTGATAATATGTAAAATTTCTTCAGGATTCGCCTCTTGATTTTTTACTTCCTTCACAATTTGACCATCTCGGAGTAAATAAATGCGATCACAGAGATTAAATATCTCCGGATATTCTGAAGAAAAAACGATAATTGACTTTCCCTTCTCGGCTAAACTCCGTATGATACGATGAATTTCTTCCTTGGCACCAATGTCTACTCCCCGGGTGGGTTCATCCATCATGAGGATATTCGAACCAGCATGCAGGTATTTTGAAACCACGACTTTTTGTTGATTCCCACCACTGAGAGTCGCAACTTTTTGTTCGATATGTTTTACCTTGATATTCATCGCTTTAACATAATTCTCCGCTACTTTTCGTTCTTCTTGGCTACGTATGACTCCAAAATAGGAAAGAACCTTTAAGTTGGTAATCGATATATTGGGTCGAACTGGTAGCTTCATAATTAATCCTTCGGTAAGCCGTTCTTCCGGTACCATGGATATCCCGCTCAACATAGCATCTCGGGGAAGGTCAAAATGAACCTTTTCCCCTTCAATTTGGATATCTCCAGCGAGAACTCGATCGAGACCAAAAAGGGCGAGGGCAATTTCGGTCTTCCCCGATCCCCGTAAACCATAAAACCCCAAAATTTCACCTTTGTGTAACTTAAAACTCACATTTTTTAGCTTGCTGGTGGTTAGATTATTTACTTCCAAAACCTTGTTTTGATATTCAACCGTTCGTGGTATATATTGATCTACAGTCACTTTACCAATCATCATTCGGATCAATTCATCCCGATCAATATCCGCCACATTTTTTGTTCCAACAATTTCACCATCTCGAAATACCGTAACCACATCTCCAATAGTAAAAATATCATCCAAAATGTGGCTGATATAAATTACGGTGATATTTTTCTCCTTCAGGGAACGAATAATGGCAAATAAACGTTTGGTTTCATTCTCGGATACCGCTGCAGTTGGTTCATCCATAATTAACAGGCTCGCATCCACGGCAATCGCTTTGACAATTTCAATAACTTGTTTTTCCGCAAAACTAAGTTGTGCTACTTTTTTCTTAAGAGAAATGTCGGGAGCAAACTCTTTCATGAGCTGAAATACTTTTTCGAAAGGATCACTTCTTTGAATGACGCCATATCGATTTGGTTCTCTGCCTAAAATGAGATTTTCTTCAACCGTGAGTTGGTTTACAACGTTGAGTTCTTGAAACAAAGTACTAATCCCCAAGTCCATCGCTTCCCGGATCGAGCGAGGCTTAAATTCTTTTCCATTAAAAAGGATTTCTCCTGAACTTCTGGTTTCAGCACAAGTCAATATCTTAATAAAAGTTGACTTCCCTGCACCATTTTCCCCAACAATACAATGAACAGTATTGCGACGTATATCCAAATCGATTCCTTTTAATGCAGCAACCCCGGGATAATTTTTTGAAAGGTGGCGCACTTCGAGTATATTTTCCTCCATAGATTTAACTCCTTTAAAACAGGTGGGGGGGAATAACCCCCCACCTGTCCATTCCTATTCGCCTATTTCCTTCGCTAAATCGACTTCAAGCGCCCATTCATCTTTCACAAACTGCTCGATTTCTTCTTTACTCATATCCCAACCGTTGACGACAAAAGAAACTACAGCTTCGTTTTTATCAATTGCATACATATCTAATTCCCCATTGATAATCTTGAGAAGCATATCAATGCATTTTTTTGCATTGCTCTTGGGTTGGAGGGCCAGGGTGAGTTTAAAAGCAGAACTTGGATCGGCTACTTTCACCAGCTCGGGAACCGAGCCATCAACACCGGCAAAAATTTCCGAAACCGGAACTCTATCTTTGGCATTTCCCCGCCCAGCTGCTTCAAAAGCGGCTAACGACCCCAGGACATTCTCAGCATCGTATCCAAACATAATATTGACATCGGGGAAGCTCTGCAAAATGTCTTCAGCCGTGTTATAGGCGACTTCACGGTTGCTCTTCCCACCATTGAATACCCATTCCATATCTGGAGCAACATTTTGCACTCCTTGAATAAAAGCTTTGGTTCTCTGCTCATGAGCCCATTCAATGGAGGCATCGCTAATGGTGGCAACTTTTATCTTTTTCTCAGGGAAATATTCCATAATCTTCTTAGCTGCCAATTCACCCATGGCGATAGCCCCTTGCTTTTCATCAATCTGCATGGTGGGGTACTTTACGTTTCCTGAGCTAACGTTTACAAAAGAAACCACCGGAATCCCTGCTTGTTGGGCAGCATCGATAGATACTTCCATGGCTGCTTGGTCATAGGCTTGACAGATGATCCCGTCCACCTGCCGAGCGATGAGGTCCTCCATGGCCGCCGCTTGTACTTCTGGCTTCATTTGCCCATCCATAGGAATATATTCAATTCCCAAGGATTCACAGTAGGCTTTTGCCGCAATTTGATGAGCCTGCTGGTAAGAATCATGCAAACCCCAAAATACTTGTCCAATTACCAGTTTGTCCTGAGCTCCTCCACTCATTCCGAAAGCGAAAATAGAAACCATTACCAGTAATGAAACAAATATCAACAATTTTTTCATTTTTACTCCTCCTTAGGTGTTTTCCTCATAAAAAACGGGTTTTATTTGTTCTCGTATCACCTCCTCAATCCATACCAAATACCTGGTCCCAGGTCTTCCATTATCAGCCAGCCTCTTTCCGTTTCCCCCATTTACTCCTCTTCTCCCACTCACTTTTTACGAAACAACCGAGAGCTTTCACTCCGATGATTCATCGGAAAGTGATCAATAATAATCGATGAGTGAAAACTCTCTATTTTGGAGCGAACCAGGTTTCAATGAAAAATCCTTCTATTTACTTTTTTTAAAGGGACTATGAATATCAAATTCCGAAAAAAGAAGACCCTTCTTTTTTGGTTCTCATTTTCCTCTGGTATATTTTTCTTAATCGACCAACCTCATACTTTGGTATTCAGTATTAAGTGATCCATAAAGGGGGATAAAGGTTCTGCCCCTTTTTCGGTAATAAGGAAACCACTTTCCATCCGAACGCCATGCACCCCATCGGGAACCGAAAAAACGCTGACATCAACACATACCGTCATCCCTGGCTTCAGCACATCGTTGCTGTTTGGCCCGAAGAAAGGTGCCTCAGCTTCCATTAACCCAATCGTATGGGCAAAAGGACAAACAATGTTTTTGCCATATCCCTGACGGGTTACAAATTCATGCGTCACCGCGTTGATATCTTTCCCCACCATTCCTGGCTTGAGATTGGACTTGGTGATTCGATAGGCCTCGACCATATCGTTGATGCAGCGGCGTTGAGCCTCGTTGAATTGTCCGCCCACTACAGTTGTGTACCCGAAGACGCCTGCATACCCATTGTAACGGGGACTCATCCCCAACATCACGGTTTCTCCGGCTTGTAATTTTTTGTCCGATGCCGTTGGAACTACTCCACTGGTTCTCTCTCCGCTGGCGACAATTGCCTTAAAGGCAAACCAGTTGGCTCCCAAAGATCGGGCTTTTCCCTCTCCGGCACCGGCAATTTCAATTTCGGAAACGCCTTCTCGAATTAATGCTTTCATGGCCTGAAAAGCTTGATCAGCAATAGAAAAAGCCTTCTTAATTTGTTCTTGTTCCCACGGAGATTTTATTTTTCGAAATTGTTCAAATTCATTGGTGATATCCACCAACTCGATTCCCTGCAAATCCTTTATGAGCAATTGATACACACCAAAAGGCATTTTATCCATTCCCACTACACCCAGTCTTTGCCTTCTCCCTTTAATGCCGATTTCATTAAATACTTCGGCAAATGAAGAGATGGTGGCATTGGGATACTCTTCCTCCGGAACCATGAATACTGGGATGTTTTTGGTCTTTTTAATCGACGAGTCGGTTTTGGCAAAGGGTTCCGATTCCGGGCCACCCAAAATCATCGGTTCACCCTGGCGTGGCACAAACAGACAGCCGCTTTCAAACTGCGGGCACCACCCCGAGAGATACCACCCATTGGCAATATTCAATTCATCATAATACACCAGGGTACCGGGAAGGTCTCGATCGATGAGAAGCTGTTGAACTTTTTCTAAACGCTCTTTCATTTCATACTCTGGCAAAACCATCGTTCTCTCTCCTTTATCATATGATTTTTTATTAATAGACTCTCATGCCACTTCGCAGCACCAGATAAGAATGAAAATCCTTATCTAAAACCGTTATTCCGAGGAAGAACAGCCTACGGCGTGAGATATAAAAATTTGCATTTATATTTTTCGCTTGGAAAAACCATCCAAGCGTGTGACTTGGCAATCTCATCCACCTGCTCCGTCATTGC